>DASWGL010000174.1:0-1977 GCA_036393735.1 Gemmatimonadaceae bacterium
CGGTGATCCGAATCGTACAGGTCTTCCCGCGTGAGCGGGACGCCGGCGCGGCCTCCCGGCGCCGGCTTCGACAAGAGTGTTTGCACGATGTTTATCTCAGCAGTGCGAAAACCGTACGCGCCCGCCGACATGTAGAGCCTCCAGACGCGGTAAGTTCTTTCCCCAACGAGCTTTATCGCGTCTGATTTTCTCCGTTCCAGACCCCGCAACCAAGCCCTGAGGGTCATCAGGTAGTGCTCCCGGAGGCTCTCGACATCGCGTACCTCGAAGCCGACGCTCTCCGCGCTACCGATTACGCTTGCGAGCGGGACCAGCCTCGCGTCGGGGAACACGTACTTGTCGATGAACTGGTCGCGCTTCCAAAGCCAGCGCCCGATACGTTCGCCGATGCGCCTGGTGCGGCGGGCCGAGCGCGTACTGACCTCGCAGTGATTGAGAAACAGCCCCGCGGGCTCAAGAGCGTTGAACGCGCGCGCAAAGTACGCGGGCTGCTTATTGTCGGGTACGTGCTCCGTGACTCCGACGGAGCTGATCTTGTCGAAGCGCCCATTAATCGGAAGATCGCGAAAGTCCATCATCTGGATTGTGCACCTGTCGCTCAATCCTCTCTCCGCGATCCGCTCCTGGGCGAATTTCGCTTGCGCGGCACTCAAAGTGATACCGGTAGCCTGAACTCCATAGTTCTCCGCGGCGTGCATCACCAGACCGCCCCAGCCGCAACCGATATCGAGCAGCCGCTCGCCAGGCTGGAGCCGAAGCTTGCGGCAGATGTGATCGAGCTTGTTGATCTGGGCCGTCGCGAGGTCGTCGGACTCCTTTCTATAGTATGCGCAGGTGTAGATCATGCTCGGATCGAGCCAGAGCGCGTAGAAGTCGTTGCCGACGTCGTAGTGGAACTGGATCTCCGGTTCCCTGCTCTTCCGTGCTCCAGGCGTTAACAGGCGGAGCGAGCGCGCGTAGCGAGTCTCATCGAGCGGCGGTGAATCGTCATCGCGTGGGAGCGCGAGAACCTTTGGGATCAGTCTCGCGATTCCGCCGAACGATTGAATGCGCTTGCCGATCGCGTCCCCCAGCCCCATCGCGGATTCGACGTTACCTTCGATATCGACGTCGTTCGAAATGAATGCCTCGACGATCGAGAGCTCCGACGGCGGGAGCAGCATCCGGCGCAGCGCGCCGCGGCGTCTGATGTGGAGCGAGAAATCCGCACGCGGAGTGGCGCCGCCGTGATGGGCTGTCTCATCCCAAAGCCGGATGTCGTAGGCGCGCTCGAACGGCGCACCGAAAACGAGATCGAGCACCACGATGGTAGCGTCGATCGCGGGGTCCCGCCGCGGTGGTGGAGCAGCTTCGACTGGCTCGATGCGCTGCGGCTGGGACATCTACTCGCGGGTGGAAGTTGAATCTGACGGCGGACGGTAATCGCATACTGTCAGCGAATGCCCCGGAGCGTCAAGAGATTTATTGGCAAATGGGCCCTTTTACTCGTGAATAGGGGCCAGGGGTGATAGGAAATCGACACTACCGTGATATGAAATAGGCAGTTTGGGAAACACCCAATGCGAGAAGAGCTTGGTAGGTGACACACGGCAAACAAACGGCGAGAAGAGCTAGGTGGGTGACTTACGGCAAACCAACAGCGAGAAGAGCTGGGTGGTGGGTGCGAGGTGCTAGGTCCGAGGTTGGAGGTAGAGGCGCTATGTGGTGCGCGTTACCTGCTGCCTCGCACCCAGTACCTCGCACCTACTACCTTATTCTTCTCGCAGTTCAGCCGTTATCCGACGAGCGCAGCGCCGCACTTCGAGCAATACTCAGCGTCGGGCTCGGGACGCGGCCCGTGAACCTCGCACACGGCCGCATCCCCGGCGCGCATGGAAGCGAGCGCCTGAAATGTGTACCGCGCCTTGAGCGGTTCGTAGTCGGAGTCGGAGATTTTGCCGGTCTGACGGTCGAATTCCAATTCGCGAAGCGCTTCGA
>DASWGL010000175.1:0-4769 GCA_036393735.1 Gemmatimonadaceae bacterium
GGCTTCCTGACCCGCCGCCCGCGCGGTCGCTTCGGCGGCATCGGGATCGAACGAGCTCGCTTCCCCGAGTGGAATCGGGAAGATCGTGCGATAGCCGTGGATCACGTCGAGCCCGAAGAGCAGCGGGATCTTGAGCCGCGACTCCGTCACCGCGACCCGTTGCACCGGCGTGGTGTTCTCGGCCCCGATGACGTTGAACAGCCCGCCCAGTTTTCCCGCGCGCACCAGTTGCAGCTGCTGCGGCGATGCTTGACCGTTCGCGGACAGAAGGTTCAGCTGGCCGAGTTTTTCTGCGAGGGTCATGCGGCCGAGCAGAGAGTCGAGATTCTGGGCGGCAGCGGGAGAGGCCAGCAGGACCGCGAGAAACAGCGTGTGGCGCAGGCGCGACATGGTTCGAATCTCCGGGCGCGAATTGGACCTTGAAGTTACGGCGCAAAACGGGATGGCGTGAAGGTCTAGCGTTTTCCGTGACGTCCCCCGCAACTTTACGGGCACTGACTCGATCTCACGGGAGATGATCTATGTTGCGTCATCGTTCTCTGTGGCTCGTCTGCATCGCTCTGCTGTCCCTTCCGCTGTCACTTCGCGCACAAACCACCACCGGCACCGTTCGGGGCTACGTCAAGGATCAGAATGGGGCGGCTGCAGCCGATGCGGCGGTGCAGGCGCGCCAAACCGGGACCGGGGTTCTGCGGAGCACGAGCACGCGAGCTGACGGCTCCTACATCCTTCCGGGCCTCGCTCCGGGCGAGTACGAGTTGTCGATTCGGAAGATCGGATTCTCACCGCAACGCCGGAATGTCGTCGTACAAATCGGCGCCACTCTGCTTGCCGATTTCACGCTTCAGGCGGGCGCCGTAGAGCTGCAGGCCGTGACGGTGGAGGGCGCGCCGGCGGTGGAGATGCGGACGTCGGAGGTTGCAACAAATGTGACGCGTCAGCAGATCGAGCAGCTGCCGACGGTCAACCGGAACTTCCTGGATCTTGCATCGCTAGCGCCAGGGGTCAGTGTGTCGGAGGATCGCGTCAATGCGATTGGATTCCGCACGTTCAGCGCTGGGGGTGCAAGCCCCAATCAGTCGAACGTGTTCGTCGACGGGTCCAGCTTGAAGAACGATCTAACCGGCGGTGGTGTCGCCGGGCAGGATGCCAGCCGCGGAAACCCGTTTCCGAGAAACGCCATTCAGGAATACCGCGTCATCACTCAGAACTTCAAGGCCGAGTACCAGAAAGCATCGAGCGCGATTATTACGGCGACGACGCGCTCCGGCGGCAATACGTGGTCGGGAAACGCGTTCTTTGGCTATCAAAACAAGGACCTCGTTGCCCTGGATACCTTCCAGCTCGATCAAAAAAAGCGGAACGCCTCGTTCACGCAACCGGATTTCACGCGATACATCTCAGGATTCAGCGCGGGTGGCCCCGTCATGCGCGACAAGCTCTTTTTCTTTGGATCATACGAGGGGAACCATCAAAACCGGGCGAACAGCGTAAAGATCACGCCGGCCACCGGATTCCCGGGAATCGATACGGTGAATCTGACGCAGTACAACGGGAATTTCACGTCGCCATTCCGCGAGACGCTGCTGTTCGGAAAGCTCACATACGCGATAAACGAGCACTCGTCCGCCGAGCTGAGCTTCAACAACCGGCATGAGACCGACATTCGCGATTTTAATGGAGCGCGCGCGTACACGGCGGCGACGGACTTCCGGCAGAACGTCTCAATCGGCCAGCTGCGATACACCCGGGTCATGGGAGCCTGGCTCAACGAAGCCAAGGTCGATTACTCGCGCTTCCAGCGCGATCCATCGCCGCTCACGCCTGGCATCCCCGCTCGCATGTTCACCTACCTGATGCCGGGCACCACAAACACGCAGACGGCGTGGATTGGCAGCGATCTGAGCGAGCAGAATTTCATCCAGAAGCGTGTCGGCCTGCGGAATGACCTGACCTACAGCGGGAAAGAGAAGCACGCGTTCAAGGGAGGCGTGAGCGTCGACTTTCTGGCCTACGACATCAACAAGTTGAACAACGGGACGCCTGAATTCGATTTTGCCAGGACAGTGAACCCGGCCACGCACGACTTCACCACCGACAGCAGCGCCGCGAGCTTGCACTACAACTATCGCAACCCATTCCGGCTGATCTACGCGACGGGCGCCGGCGTCGTGAACAAGAAGAACACGCAGATCGGCGCGTACATCCAGGACGACTGGACACCCACACCGCGCCTCACCGTGAATCTCGGGATCCGGTGGGATTTCGAGTCAGACATGATCAACACACATTACGTCACGCCGCAAAGTGTCGTCGACACCCTGACCCGGTACAACGCCTCGCTCCCGACGCCGTTGGACCCAAGCAGATACATCAGCACGGGAAGCAATCGGAAACCCTTCTATGGTGCATTCCAACCCCGGCTCGGTTTCTCGTACGGGCTGGACGCGGACGATCGCACCACGATCTTCGGTGGGGTCGGGATCTACTACGATCGCTCGCTCTTCGATTTCTCTGTAGACGAGATTCAGAAACTCGCACGTCCCACATTCACGGTTCGCTTCGCAGATCCTGACTCGACACCCAAGGCGGGCGAGGTTGCGTGGAGCCCCAGTTATCTGACCGCGGACACGAGTGCCATCAGCGCTCTCGCCCGGAGCTCCGGTCAGCCGGAAGCCTTCCTCATCGACAACAAGATGCGGCCACCTAAGTCGACACAGTGGAGCGTCGGAGCTCGGCGCAGGCTCGGGTCGCTGGTCGCATCACTTAGCTATCAAGCACAGCGCGGTACCAACCTCTTCACGTATAACTGGGCTAACATCGCGCTCAATCCGGCGACTGGCCTCTGCTGTGTGAGCTTCAATATCGGAGCGCACGGATTCAACAACATCATTTATTCCACGAATGACGGGAAAACCTGGTACGACGCGGTCTCGCTGCAGCTCGATCGTCCCTATCGTCCATCCGCGAACGGGATTGGGTGGGGCGGCGGCCTCGCATATACATACGCGACACGCTATCTCGCCGGCGTGGATAATCTCAACGACCTCACCGGATCGTTTCCGGGTGGCTTCCCGAACGCGAAGAGCATTCCGAAGCGGACCGACTGCTGCGGTAGCGACGAGCGGCACCACGTGGTCGCCAACTGGATCGTCGGTATTCCACAACTGGCCGGAATCCAGTTCAGCGGACTGATAACGCTCGGGAGCGGTGCACGGCAGGATGTGGGGACGCACCCGCGCTTCGGCGGCGTCGTCGACTCGACGTACTTCCCGGCCGCGTTCCAGCCGCCCCAGCGGAATTTTCTCATATTCGGAGGATGGGCCTACCGGCGCGTCGACATCAGGCTCCGCAAGGACTTTCCAGAAATCCACGGGACCAGTCTCGGCGTGACCGCAGACGTGTTCAACGTCTTCAATTTCATGAATTTTACGAATTATCCATTCAGCGTTAATGCAGCGGCACGGACCTGGTCTGTTGGACAGCCAAACGACCTGATAAGCGACCCGCGCCGCGTGCAGATTGGAGTGGAATACAACTTCTGACGAGATCGCAGTCTCGTTAATTGACCGACCCCCGGAAGCCAGGCTGCTCCGGGGGTCGGTTCTTCTGTCGAAGATCACTGGCTCTTGGTTGGAGGCGGGGGGAGCACGCTCGAATGGCTGTACACGTACTGAACCTCCGGCCGCGAGCTTAGCGCCGCTATCGCGGCGGTCGTATCGGTGCCGGGGGCGAGCGCGAGCAGATGCCACGACAACATGTCGGTAGGAACGACATTACCCGAAATCATCGGTTGCAGCTTCACAACGCGGGCTCGGTCGAGGGCAGCCTGCAGCCCGAACAGGATGGCGCCGCTTTCGCTGTGCAAAGTGGCGCGACTGCAGCCCCGGATCCGTAGATTGTCGGTGAATTTGACTTCCAGCACCGGACTGTCCGCACCCGTAATCGGTGGATCGCAGCTCGCGGGAGCGGCTGCTTCTCGGCACCCGAACACGACAAATGCGGCGAGGACTGTACCTTTGATGCGTGAGAACATGGTTAACCTAAAGTTACGCGCGATATCAATTACCCTCGCGACGGCACTAGGTGCCTGTTCCGGTAACTCCGGGGGC
Organism: Gemmatimonadaceae bacterium; assembly: GCA_036393735.1. GTDB lineage: Bacteria > Gemmatimonadota > Gemmatimonadetes > Gemmatimonadales > Gemmatimonadaceae > UBA4720. The sequence goes on from DASWGL010000175.1 coordinate 4,113, forward strand.
CCGGGGGTCGCCCCGGACACCGCTGCATTCCTCGACACGCTGCAACACCGTACTTTCAACTTCTTCTGGGACCTAACGCCGCCGTCGAACGGCCTGACGCCTGACCGCTGGCCCACGCCGTCGTTCTCGAGCATCGCCGCGGTCGGCTTCGCCCTCACCGCCTACCCGATCGGCGTCGAACGCGGTTGGATCACGCGCCCGCAGGCCGCCGCTCGCACGCTGGCGACCCTGCGCTTTTTCTGGACCGCGCCGCAGGACTCGGCCGGGCCCAACACCACCGGCTATCGCGGCTTCTTTTATCACTTCCTGGACATGAGCACCGGCCGGCGCTTTCAAACGGTCGAACTGTCCACGATCGACACGTCCCTGCTGCTCGCCGGAATTCTCTTCGCGCAATCCTACTACGACCGCGGCGACAGCACCGAGCAGCAGATCCGCACGCTCGCCGATTCGATCTACCTCCGTGTGGACTGGAAATGGGCCGAAGCGCGGCCGCCGGCGATCAGCATGGGTTGGCACCCGGAGAGCGGGTTCATCAACGCCGACTGGATCGGCTACAACGAGGGCATGATCCTCAACATCCTCGCTCTCGGCTCACCGACGCATCCCGTCGATTCGACCGCGTGGACCTCCTGGACGAGCGGCTATCAGTTCGCG
>DASWGL010000176.1:0-7458 GCA_036393735.1 Gemmatimonadaceae bacterium
GACGATTGTAGCGAGGCTACGGTTGGCATTGACGGCGTGACAGCGCGGTTTGCGGGCACGGCGCATGCGGAGGAGCCGAGCAGTGACTCCAAATCGTCGCGGAGGTGCTCAGAGGAGAATGCTGTGAAGGAGCGGTAACACTCGCGCAGATCTCAAGGAACTGCACTTTTCTGAATTGTCATTCCTGTCATGGGACTCCGATGACATCGCTAGGCGCTGACCCATGACGCTGGGCGATGTCGGGGTGAGCCAACTTGCTCGCATCGAATTGGCGAGATGGATGGGTGAGTGCTTTGCAGCGTGACGAATCAGTCAGCGGGGAGCCCATCGCCCACGCGACGACTGTGAGTGAGCAAGCTCGACTGTAGTCCACTGTCTTCCGCTCTTGTTTGGAAAGATCGGCTCGGCTACGGTTTGCCAGTCATTTGGGGGAATTTGCTAGCAAGATCGGGCGGAGCCGATGACCGAGCCGTGGGTTTCGGTAGAGGAAGTAGCCAAGCACCTTGGAGTTGCGAAGGATTCCATCTACCGCTGGATAGAGCAGCGGGGTTTGCCAGCCCACAAATTAGGTCGACTGTGGAAGTTCAAACTCTCCATGATCGACGAGTGGGTGCAGACATCCGGCACGAGTGCCCAAGATAACCGGAAAAGAGCTGATCAATGAGCGGGCAGCCCTTGGACCTCGATCGGCTGTTAAAGCTCCGCCTCGTCGTTGGCCGCTTTGGCGAAATGGACAACGCGAGATGGTGGAATACGAAAGGGCAACTTGGTCGTCTGGGCTCAGCGGCACTTAGTCGCGGCTTTCCCCGAACCCATCATTTTGCCCAAGCGCGTACGGTCTTCGCGGTGGCGGCCAATCGATGCATCGAGGTTTTTAATGCTCCAGGCTGCGTGACACTTTGGTGTCTGCCTGAATGGATCGAAGAGGAATTCGAAGCGCGGTGGGAGCACTGGCTCGACCATGTAGTGGATTGGCAGCCGTTCTTCCACGAGATCGAACCGATTCTCGGAACCGACCTCGTCGCAACACTGAAGGCTTTCGGTGTGATTAGCGTTGGAGACATAGAAGCATTTTCGAGGTTGCGTCGCTCTGCGGAAGGTCGTGCAGTGGCCCTTCCTGACGTTTTCTCCGGAGTCGACCGAGACGTGACACTACTCGCGCTTGGGTTTGCGCGCGGTGAGCTGGGGTCCCTAGCCGTTCCGTACATGCGTACGGGCGAGGCTTGATCGTGAGATCTCGCGTCAATGTCGTCTCGTTCAATTCAATCGCTCGTGGAGGGCTGGTCGATGAAACATACGCACTTCTGTCGCGGTGGGATTTCTCAGTAACCAGGGAGGAGAATTTCGAACGAGCGCTCGCTTCAAACTACATTGGGATTCGGAGTGTTTCCTATCTGAGAGATATTGTGAAGGCCCTCAAACGACGGTTGGACCCCGAAGGGCGTGAGCGTGGATTGACGGTGATGGCGCAGCGCAGTGCGCCTGCTCACATTTTCAAGCCTTGTCTTCTGTGGCATCTCACCCTGGACGAATTCTTGCTCCGAGACTTCCTACTGAACTGGCTCTATCCAGCGTTCCACGAACATGCGTTGGTAGTTCGAAGTGAGCAACTGCATCCCTTTCTACGCGCGATCAAGTCCCGGGGCGGGCAAGTCAAACAACATTGGACACAGCTCACGATTGAGAGGGCAGCAACTGCGCTACTAAGAATCGCAGCTGACTTCGGTCTGGTTAACGAAGGAAGCCCCAAGAGGTTCTTGAGCTACAGCTTGCCAGAGGAAGCGTTCGTCTATGTATTGCACGGTCTCGCAGAAGTACGGGGGAGTACCTCGGCAGCAGTGCGGTCACATGACTGGCGAATGTTTTTGATGCATCCAGCGGACGTGGAGCGCGAGCTCCTGCGACTCCACCAGTATCGCAAACTCGAATACCAGGTCGCGGGAAGCCTCGTGCAGTTGACGCTGCCCTGCTCCAGCTCGCGCGAATACGCAGAGAGGATGGTGGCATGAGCGACCTTGACCAGCGCATCAAGAACGTCCTCGAGCCCGTACTCGAATTGGCCGACCCGCGTCAGCGCATCAGCGCATACCACGACATGCCGTACGCGCTGTTCCGCTACGATCCAGAGGAAGAGTTCGAGCTTCGCAAGCAGGTCACGATGCTTGAGACCCGGCTCACCCAGAAGGGCAAGCGCATCAAACGTATCTCGCTCGCCGAGTGCCTCGACTATGCGATGCGCTCGCAGCGTCCGCTCGAAGAGTGGTTCGCCGCCGAGCGCGAGCAAGGGGTCGAGACGATCGTCGAGACGGTCCACTCGGTCTTGTCGCAGTACGCGCCGCTCGTCGATCTCGTAGCCGCGAGGATGCCCGAGGACCCCGATCCACTGCGGGACGTGGTTTTTGTACTTCGCACAGGGGCTCTGTTCCCCGTCTACCGAACCTTCTCCCTTCTCGAGCAGCTCAAGGGCCGTGTGCACGTGCCTACGGTTCTCTTCTATCCGGGCGACCTCGATGGGGCGGCGGGGCTTCGCTTCATGGGCGTACTCGACGCCGAGCACAACTACCGCCCGAAGATCTTCTGATGGGGACGCTGGCCATGAGCACAGAGATCAAATCGCTCTTCGCGAACGACATTCATCGCCAGATCGAAGAGGTTATCAAGGTCGACCAGACCGACGAAGAGATTGTTCGAGACGAGATCAACGAGTACGTGGTGACCGACGCGATTCGGTCCCACTACACGAACATCTTCGAGGCGTACCGCGAGACGCCCAACAAGCCCCATGAGGGGATCGCAATCTGGGTGTCCGGCTTCTTTGGGTCCGGCAAGTCGAGCTTCGCCAAGATGCTTGGGCTCTCCATCGAGAACCGCGAGATCGCCGGAGAGTCCGCGGCCGAGCGGTTCGCACAGAAAGCCGGTGACAGGAAGTTCCAGGTCCTGCTCAAGTCAATCAGCGAGAAGATCCCGACGCACGCGGTGATCTTCGACGTCTCCACGGATCGCGGCATCCGCAGCGGAAACCAGACGCTCACCGAGATCATGTATGGGCTCTTCCTTCAGAGCCTAGGCTACGCAAAAGATCTCGATCTGTCTGAGCTCGAGATCACGCTCGAAGAAAAGAATCAACTCAAGCGCTTCGAGGACGAGTACCAGCGTCTCTTCAACAAGAAGTGGACCGCCGAGAAGGGAAAGGTCGCCTTCGCCCTCAGCGAGGCAAGCCGCGTCCTGCACAGCCTCGAGCCCGCGACGTATCCGATGGCGGACTCTTGGGTGAAGGCCGTCAAGAACAAGGCGGACATCTCGCCCGGGAAACTCGCCGAGCGCGCCAAGGAGCTGATGAAGCGCCGAAGACCGGGGGAGAGTCTGATGTTCGTCGTCGACGAGGTCGGCCAATTCGTCGCGCGCGACGTCCAGAAGATGCTCGACCTCCAGGCGGTCGTTCAGAACCTCGGCATCAGGGGCCGCGGCAAGCACTGGATCGTCGTGACCTCGCAGGAAAAGCTCGGCGACCTCGTCAGCGGCCTCGACGACAAGAAGATCGAGCTCGCGCGTCTGATGGACCGCTTCCCGCTCCAGGTCCATCTCGAGCCCTCCGACATTTCGGAAGTCACGAGCCGGCGTGTCCTCTCCAAGAACGCGAGTGCTCAAGCCGCGCTGGGTAAGCTATTCGACGAGCATCGGGGTCGACTGATGGAGCACACGCGTTTCACCGCGGACATCAAGCTTCCCGAACTCACGCGCGACGGCTTCGTCGATCTCTACCCCCTGCTCCCATACCAGATCGATCTCGTCATCCAGGTGGTGTCGGGTCTGCGCACCCAGGGCGGGGCGAGCAAGCACGTCGGCGGCGCGAACCGCACGATCATCAAACTCGCCCAACAGCTCCTGATCAACCCCGCAGTGAAACTGGCCGAGGAGCCCCTCGGGACTCTCGCGAGGCTCGACCAGGTCTACGACCTTGTGGAGGGAAACATCGGTTCGGAGGTGCGCGCCAAGATCGCGGCGATCGCGAAGGAGCTCGACCATCCGCTCGCGCAGCCCGTCGCCAAGGTCATCTGTCTTCTCCAGTACGTGAAGAGCGTCCACCGGACCACAGAGAACATCGCGGCCGGGCTCCATCCGAGTGTTGCCTCCGATTCGCAGGTCGCGGCAGTCAAGGAAGCGCTGCGAGAGCTGGAGGCCGCGCACAAAGTTCGTCACGGCGACGACGGCTACCGAATTCCGACTCCGGCGGAGGACGACTGGGAGCGCCTTCGGAACGGGATCAATCCGAAACCAGGTGACGCGCAGCGGATCTACGCCGAGGCCCTCGCGTCGTTCTGGCAGCCGCAACCTTCGCACACGCTGTTTGATACCAAGACCTTCAAGGCCGGCCTGGCGATCCACGGACGGGAGGTCGTCGACGGAGATATGGTTTTCCACCTCCAACTGGCCGAGGACGGCAAGGAGTTCCAGACGCTCGCTGCCGAGCTCCGCACCCGCAGCCAGCAGGAACGGAAAGGCGTCTTCTGGGCCGTCTCCCTGAACGACGCGATCGATCGAGAGACCGTCCAGCTGTTTCGCTCGAAGGAAACCCTCACGCGCAAGGAGCGAGAGACGAAGGGCGACGAGGCGCCAGCACTCATCGCGGAAGAGAAGCTTCGCCAACGGCGCCACCAGGACGAACTCCGGCGCCTGCTCAAAGCCGCGTGCTTGTCTGGAAGCGTCTACTTCCGTGGGAACGATCGCAGTCCGGGCGATCGCGCAGTGGACGTTGGAAAGAGCGCCGCTGAGATTCTCGGGCAGGTGCTGCCCGAGGTCTTCGACCGCTTCAAGGAAGCGGCGGCTCGAACGAACGACGTGAAGAAGGGCGTCGAAGCGCTCTTCACCGCAGAAAGCCTTCAGGGCCTGCCGCCAGTGTTCAGCAGCCTCGGTCTCCTTCGAGATGAAAAGGGGAAGACGGTCTTCCGTGTGGAGAGCGGTCCCCTCGCCGAGGTCATGAGCCGCATCGTGGAGCGGTCGAACTACGGCGAGACCGCAAGCGGACGCTTCTTGGCGGACGAGTTCGCGAAGGAGCCGTTCGGCTGGGACTTCGAGGTCGTGCGACTGCTTGTTCTGTCGCTTCTCCGCTCGGGGAAGATCGAGGCGACGAGCAAGGGACAGACGATCGAGTCAACGACCGGCGTCGAGGCCCGTGACACTTTCTCGAACAACAACGTCTTCCGGCAGGCCTCGTTCCGCCCCAAGAAGGGCATCGAGTTCCCCGAGCTCGTGAAGGCATCGGAGGCGTTTCGCGATACCTTCGGAAGCGAGGTCAAGGAACTGAACGCCAGCACAATCGTTGCGGAGCTCCGACGTGAGATTGCGCGCCACGAAGACACGGTCGCGACGGCGGCGGGTCTGCTAACCGCCCACCGCCTGCCCGGTGTCGGCGTACTCGAAGGCGCGCTTGGTCAGATGAAGGCGATCCTTCGAGGATCCGAGGACAACGCCATCGCGACCTTCAACTCCTCTCATCGCGCGATCAAAGACGCCATCAAGCGCGCCTCGGAACTCGAGCAGGCGCTCACGGAGCCGCGTCTACGCGATCTCGAACGAGCGCGTCAGGCGGTTACGGCCGCGTGGCCGTTCCTGCAGCAGGAGGCGGACATCTCGGAAGACCTCCGGACGAAGGCGCGCGCACTCGAGGATCTCTTGGCGCGGGAGACGTTCTTCCGCGAGCTCCCGGTGATCGAACAGAATGCTCGCGCCATCGAGGCCGAGTACGACCGCCGCTACGACGAGGCAATGCATGCGCGGGTCACCGCCTACAAGAAGGCCTTCGACCGGCTGATCAAGACAACGGGATGGAGTGAGATCGACGAGGACGAACAGCGCCGGATCGCAACGCCCATCGAGCGCGGCCTTACGAAAGACAAGGCGCGAGTGCCGATTCCTCAGCTGCGATCGGAACGCGATGCGTGTGAGTCCCGCTTGCGGGCGGCGGTTGCGGAGGTCCACCGCATCATCGAAGGCGAACGGATAGTTTCGGTGAGCCTGGGAAGCTACTTCGCCGACGGCGTCGAGACTGAAGAGCAGCTCGACGCCGCCCTGGAGGGGATCCGCGAGGAGTGTGCGCGGCTCATTGGCGCCGGCAAGAAGGTCATCGTGCAGTAGGGGCCACCAGGGATGGAAAAGGAAACACGCAACGCGATCGAACGCGCCACGCAGCGAGCCAGGAAGCTCATCGAGGAGGACTTCTCTGCTCAGCTCGAGGGCGACTTCGACGTGCACCCGAGCGGTGCCGTTGCGGCGAAGGCGGGCTCCCATTTGTCGGCGCGGCAGGCGTTCCAGCGGGACCGCATCGTTGCCGCCATCGAACACAAGCGCGCGGCAGGTATGGCTGCTGCCGAGGCCGTAGCTGACTACCTGCGCGACGCGGCGTTCACCGCACTCAACCGATTCGTCGCGCTCAAGATGCTCGAGGCGCGCGAGCTCGTGCAGGAGTGCATCACGAAGGGCGAGCAGTCGTCAGGGTATCGAGAGTTCTGGGGCATGGCGCCGGGGCTGTCGCTGCTCCCGGACAGTGCTGGGTACCGTCTGTACGTCGAGTCCCTGTTCGACGAGCTCTCAACTGAGGTGAAGGTGCTCTTCGACCGCCGAGATCCGTCCTCGGTTCTCTGGCCGAAGCGCACGACGTTCGAGCAGCTCCTCGATATCCTAAACGCGAGCGAACTCGCTGGCGTATGGGGCGAGGACGAGACGATCGGCTGGGTCTACCAGTTCTTCAACGGTGCGGACGAGCGTCGCAAGATGCGCGAAGAGGGCCAGGCACCGCGGAACAGCCGTGAGCTTGCCGTCCGCAACCAGTTTTTCACCCCACGATACGTGGTCCGGTTCCTAATTGACAACACTCTGGGACGCATCTGGTACGAGATGCGCGGTACCAAGACGGCGCTTACCGACCGCTGTCAGTACATGGTGCGCAAGCCCGGCGGTTTTGCCCCCCGAGCGAAGAAGGATCCGCGCGAGCTTCGTGTGCTCGATCCGGCCTGCGGGAGCGGGCACTTTCTCCTCTACGCCTTCGATCTGCTTCTCACCATCTACGAGGAGGCTTACACCGATCCAGAGAGCCCAAGGAGCCAAGGAACCGGGACAACACTCCGCGAGGACTACCCGAGCGTCGATGCGCTCCGGAGGGCGGCGCCTTGTCTCATCCTTGCGCACAACCTCCACGGCGTGGACATCGACGCGCGCTGCGCGCAGATCGCCCAGCTCGCCCTCTGGATGCGCGCTCAGCGGGCCTACGGTGACCTCGGGGTGGCGCGCGCAGAACGGCCCCTTGTGCGGCGTTCCAATATCGTGCTCGCGGAGCCGCTGGTGGCCGACGACGAGACGCTGGACGAATTTCTAGGCCAGGTCCGTGACCCAGAGCTCGGCCGCGCGTTCAAGGATCTCGTCGATACCCTGAAGCTGGCAGGCGACTTGGGCGTTCTGCTT
>DASWGL010000177.1:0-12859 GCA_036393735.1 Gemmatimonadaceae bacterium
CGTTCTCTACCGGCGGAAAATCATACTCAAGGTCTAGAGCGCCGCTTCGGCTGGCATCTCTGTACGGGGGAGGCGAGGGTGTCCCGAAGGGAATTCTCTCCGACGTACCGGCAAAGATTCCAACGCTGATGACTAATTGAAATCAGCGTGCGGCTTTGGCTGTTACGGCTCTCGGACGCGCGGTCTCTCTCTCGGCGAGCGAGCTCGTCGCGACCATTTCCGATTCTATCGGCGCGCCCCCGCGTCGAACGACGTACGCCTCCATCGCGAAATACTCGGGGAGGCCGAGTCGGTCGACTCGCTGCGCGGTGTTGCGGTTCCGTTCCTCGACGCGCTGCCAGAACTCACGGTCATCCTGGCCCGGGAAGGGAGCGCGATCCTTCTGACTCTGGTGCTTGAAGATCGCCATCTTCTTTGCCCGCAGTTCGTCCTCCGACAGCGGGACCAGCACGTCGGCCTCGGCTATCTCCCACTCCTGCCAGGCGCCGCGATAGTACCACACCTCCGGCGACGGGCCAGAGTACTGGGCGAGCGCCCCCTGTATGGCCTCGAGACACATCCTGTGCGTGCCGTGGGGATCGGAGAGATCGCCGGCGACGAACACCAGCTCCGGCTTCTGCTGCTCGAGTAGATCGAGAACGATCCGCACGTCCTCCGGGCGGATGGGATCCTTCTTGACCTTGCCGGTCTGATAGAAGGGCATGTTCAGGAAGCGCGCCTGCTCGCGCTTCATTCCGAACGTCTCGATGCCGGAGACTGCTTCCGCCTCGCGGATCGCGCGCTTCATCACCTGCACGGGAAAAGCGTCGATCTCGCCAACCTGCTTCGAGTCGAGGAATTCTTCCACCTCTTCGATCAGCGCGCCCGCGGTCGAGTCGTTGATGTCGAAGTCGTTTCCGAAGCGCCGGAGAAAGTCCGCGTAGCGGCGCACTTCGTGGTCGAATACCGCGATGTTCCCCGACGTCATATAGGCGACGAGGATGTCGTTCTTGTTCTGGTGCAGCTTGTTGAGCATTCCGCCCATCGAGATGACGTCGTCGTCCGGATGCGGCGAGAACACAACCACGCGCTTGCCGGACGGGAGTTTGCTCCGCCCGCGGATTTTCGCGATCAAGGCGTTGAACACTTCACCGTTGAGGGGTCCCGCTTTTCCGTGGCGCGCGAGCAGCGAGCTGAGATGGTGCTCGCGGTAGTCGTTCTCGTCGAGCTTGAGGACCGACTTTTGAGTGGTCTCGCTCAACCAGATGACTGCATCGATTTCCTTCTCGCGCGTCCACTTCATCTCACCGATTACCCACGGGGTGCGTATGCGCGTCAGGTCAGCCGCCGCCGCGAAATCGACGTAAAACACCGCGTTCGAATGCTGCTGCAGATACGTCGCGGCGACATCGGGATCGGGCTCGCCCTCTACTGCCCGCCGAATGATGGCGGCTTTGTGCTCGCCCGTCGCCACGAGCGCGATCTCCTTCGCTTCCATGATCGTCGCCACGCCCATCGTAATTGCTTCCGTCGGGACGTTGTCTTCGCCGAAGAAGTCGCCGGCCGCGTCACGGCGCGTGACAGTGTCCAGGGAGATGCGACGCGTGCGCGAATCGGAGCCCGAGCCGGGCTCGTTGAAGCCGATGTGACCGGTCTTGCCAATGCCAAGAATCTGAAGGTCGATTCCACCGGCTTTCTTGATCGCGGCCTCGTACGCCTCGCATTCGACATCCACATCGTCGCGCGGAACGTCACCGCGGGGAATGTGGATGTTCTCCGGACGCACGTTGATGTGGTTGAAGAGATTTTCCCGCATGAACCGGTGATAGCTGTGGATGCTGTCCGGCCTCATCGGGTAGTACTCGTCGAGGTTGAAAGTCACGACGTCGGAGAAGTCGAGGCCTTCATCGCGGTGCATCTTGATCAGCTCGCGATAGATACCGATTGGCGTGCTGCCGGTGGCGAGCCCGAGCACGGCGTGTCCGCCCTTCCGGCGCCGTTCCTTGATGATCTCGGCGATTCGCCGGGCGATCGTGCGGGCGATTTCGTCGTACTCGACGATAACGAGGGGGACTCGTTCTCTGGAAGCTGGCATCAGTGAGAGGGAGAAGGCACCCTATAAATTTACGCGCTACGTTCGCATGATGCTCGTGTGCTTCGCAGCGTTCAGGGCCTCGGCTCCGACTTGAGTATGTCCCAGATCGCGGGATCTTCAGGTCCCAGCACCCACACCGAGAATCCGCGCAGGCGGTACGTGCGTGCGAGATTCATCTTCTCCCTGAAGCTGCGCGCGTTCTCGAGAAAGACCCATTCGTACACCCCGCCGTTTGAGAAATAGGCGTACGGCACCCCCGCGACGCTGTCCCACTGCATGGCGGCGCCATGTCGCTCCGCGATACTCGCGCCCCACGTCCAGCCAACCGTCTCGCTCCACGATCTGGCGCGCTCGGGAATGGTGCGGTCTTCCCGCGCGAACCAATGATCGCCGTAGGTCGGAATTCCCAGTGACAGCTTCTCGCGGGGAACGTACTTGAGGAAATAGTCGATGTTCTCGCGCATCCACCGGAGGCTCGCCACTGGACCGGGTGGGGTGCGGCGCGTGTTCTCGCTGTAAGTCATGAGCGAGATGAAATCTCCGGCCTGCGCCAGCGCGGCGAGATCGTACCCCGCGCGCCAGCTGTCCTGAAGAAATCGATGGTAGGCGGTGGGACCAGCGTTGTCTTCGGTACGATGCACGACGGCAATGCTGAGCGTGAAGCCGCCGCGGTGCAGCGCGCTCGCTGTCTCACGATACCAGGTGGTAAGAAGATCGCGATCCTGGATGTTGACGTTCTCGATGTCGAACTGGATTCCCCAAAAGCTGTTCTGCTGGCAAAGCTGCACCAGACTGCGCGTAGCGCGTCCCCGCGCCGCGGTGTCCGCCAACAGCTTTCTCAGCGCCGGCTGGTTGAAGGCCTCGTTGACGACGAGCGGCATCAGTTTGACACGGTGAGCCTTGGCGAGTGCGAGGACGCGCGGGTCCAGCTCTCCGAAAACGATACCGAGGCTGTCGACCGTGTAGACCTGAGGTCCGAGTATCGTGATCTGGTCGATGTTCTTTACCAGACTCTCGTAGCTGTCCTGGCGATCGACATAGTAGAACAGCCGCTCCAGCGCCTGCCCACCAGATTGTCGGGCAGCTACCAGCGAAAGGGCGAAGGCGAGGGCGGGTAAAGGCGGGCGGAAGGATTTCGGCATTGTCATGCCGGAGAATCTATTGTCAGCTGAGAGCGCTGACTAACGCCGAGATTATCGCGCTTCCCAGTTGACGATGCGTGCGCCGAGCACTGCCTGCTGAACCGCGTCCGCGACATCCCGCCGCAGCTGGACGTGACGGTTGTTGTTGCGCGTCGGATTCACGCGGTTGGTCAGGACAACCACGAACAGATCCTTCTCGGGGTCGATCCAGATCGAGGTGCCGGTGAATCCGGTATGACCGAAGCTCCAGGGCGAGAAGAACTGTCCCGCACTCGAGCCTCCCTCGGGGGAATCCCAACCGAGCGCGCGGGTCGATTCCTTTCCCTGGCGCGCCGTCCAGCGGGCGATCGTCGCCGGCTTGACGAGGCGAACCCCGTTCGCTCCTTCACCGCCGTTCAGGATCATCATCGAGAAGAGAGCGAGATCCTTGGCGGTAGAAAAGAGACCAGCGTGTCCGGCAACACCGCCCATCGCCCATGCATTCTCGTCGTGCACGGTTCCCCATAGCAATCCGCCGCGCGCATCGTCGACCTGCGTGGGCGCGATCCGGGGACGCAGCGCGATCGCGGGCTGGAACTGCGTGTCGATCATGCCGAGCGGCTTGAAGATCTTCTCGTTGGCGAGGACATCGAGTGTCTTGCCGGTGATTCTCTCCATCACCAGCTGGAGGAGGATCATGTCCCAGTCGCTGTAGATCATGCTGGAGCCGGGCGTGTACTCGAGAGGGCGCGCGTTGATCTGATAGAGGTACTGATCTCGGCCGCGCGCGGTGGAGTAAATGTTCGCGCCCGCCTCGAGCCCGCCGCTGTGGGTGAGGATCTGCTTCACCGTGATCTGCGCCTTCTCCGGTGAGTTGAACTCGGGAAGATACGAGACCACGGTACGGCTGATGTCCAGCTGGCCGCCTTCCTCGAGAATCATCGCGAGGGTGGTGGTGGCGATCACCTTGGTGAGTGAGGCGAGATCGTAGAGCGTGTTGGTATCGACCGCGGGGGAACCCGGCTGATTCCAGTCGATGTAGCCGTAGCCCTTCATGTAGGCGATGTGTCCGTTGCGTCCGACGGCGATTGCTACGCCGGGGGCCACCGCCTCCTGGATCGCCGTCTTGACGATCTTGTCGAGCTTGCCCGCGACGGCGGTGTCGAGTCCCGAGTTATTGAGGCCGACCTCGGGCGCCACATACTTGATCGGCGGCGGCGGTGCGACGGCGGAGACGCGGGCTTGGGGGGGCGGGCCGCAAGCGACCAGCGCAACGATAAAGAAAACGGCAAATGAGTTGAAAGACTTCATGAGGACGACGGTAGGGTACAGTGTGTCGGCTCCGGCGCTACGCAGGGCCCGCTGATCTTCTCAAGAAAGACGATTGTGTCAGCGCTGCACAACGTCTCGCCGTATGTTCGCCGGGCGCTTGCTGTTAGCGCCCCGGCGCGCGAATGCAGTTCCTGATGAGATCGCCCGCGGCGAGCGAGTCGGCCCGCGTGGTGAGCGTCGGGCACGGCGGAGGGACCGCGCTGGTGAGTGAGCGATGCCCATTCGCGCCGATGGAGCGAACCGCTGCCCAGCCGTCGTCGAGCTGATCTGGAAGCAGAAACGACCCCGCCGGGCCGGCTTGATAGATCTTCTCATAAGTCGGCGCCGTCGTGCGGCGGAAGAGAACCTCGTAACCCGCCGCACTTGGGACTTGGCCCCATGTGATCATCCACTTCTGTCCGCCTGATGCCTGGTCGCGACGCGCGAGCGCGGCCGGTGGTGCGGGAGCGTTGGCGAGCGTCCCTACGACCGACGCGTTGAGTCTGGCGACGTTCGCGACGTAACCGAAGTTCACGTGCACGAAATCGTCCGTCGGCAGGTGCTGGCGCTTGTAGTTCTCGAGTCTCTCGGTGAAGCGAAGCCCCGGATCCCCCAGACTCACATAGGGACTGTGGTCGCCGCCGCGAGAGATGCGGTCGAGTCTGAACACGGGGAGAATCTGAAACGACGGATTGTAGATCGTTCCCGTCGCCCACGCGTAGCGCGCCAGCTCTCTGCTCGGTCCGTTATCCGGTTCGGCGCCAAAAATTCTGACGCTCGTCGAATCGACGCTTCCATCTTCCGCTACGACGTTGCCGACGATGTCGTCCGTAAACGCCGAAACGATCTTATAGCCGGCAGCGTGGAGTCGCTGTGCGAGGTGCGTCGAACCGTAGAGCCCTTCTTCCTCACCGGAATACGCGACGAAGATGACCGACGCTTCGAGGCCGCGCGGGAAATGCTTAGAAAATACGCGCGCGAGCTCAACGATGGCCGAGGTACCGGTCCCATCATCGTCGGCGCCTGGCGCGTCCTGCGTTGCCTCGAATCGCGCTAGCGGCCCGAGATCACTGCGCGAGCAGATGCACGAATCGTAATGACCTCCCATCACCAGCACCCTCGTGGTATCGCGGCCCGGCAGCCACGCGAGCACATTGACGACGTTGACAATGGGCCGCTGGGGATGACCGCGCATCTCCATCATCGCGGGATCGTACTCGACGCGGAGACACCCGCCGCACGCCTTGCTGTAGCCATCCAGCTTGTTGAACAGATATCGGCGCGCCGCCCCAATGCCGCGGGTGTTGCTCAGCGTATCGCTCATCGTGTGGCGAGTGCCAAAGGAAACGAGCGTCGAGTCCGTCGCTCTGATCTCCGACGCCGAGATGTCTCCGATTGCAGCAGCAAGGGCCGGATCGCGTGCCAGGCCAAGTGTGACATCGGATACAACCGTAGCGGCGATCGGTCGCGGCTCGACCCGGGCCGAAGGCAGCGGAGGCGAACACGATGCAGCGAGCAAAAGTCCGGGGATGAGAAGGCCGAGCGTGCTTCTTTGCATGTTAATTTTATCCGAATGGGAACGGTTCAACGGCTCAGAATAGGCACGGGCAATGAGTAAGACAAGCGCGCGAACCGCGTCGAATCCCGGCACTACGTCGCGCGACTCGGACGACTTTTCCTGGCAGTGGTCCCGCTTCAGCGAGCTGACGCCGACCGATCTCTACGCCGTCGTGCGGCTTCGCGAGGCGGTTTTCATAGTCGAGCAGAACTGCCCTTACCCCGACTCCGACGGACGCGATCCCAACGCCTGGCATTTGCTCGGCTGGGAGGAGCGCGCGAGCGGGCGAGCACTCGTGGCGTACGCGCGCATCTTCGAGCCGGGAGTGCGCTACGATGAAGGATCCATTGGACGAGTCGTCACCGCGCCCGATGTGCGGGGGACCGGCAAGGGAAGAACATTGATGGCTGAAGCTTTGCGACGTTTCGACTCGCTGGCGCCCGGCCAGCCCATCAGGATCGCCGCGCAACGCCGCCTCGAGGATTTCTATCTCGGCCTCGGATTCAGAACCGTCTCCGATCCGTACGAGGAGGATGGAATCATTCACGTCGATATGCTCCGTTAGATTCAAAATCCGATGATAACCAAAGCACGTTATTGCGCCGGAGAAACCTTCGGCGATTTCATGGCTCGTCCGATCAAGGAGCAGGCGATGTGGGCCGGGATCACGCACCACGTCGTCATCCCGCTCGAAATATCAGCGCGCGTCGAGGCAATCGGCGGACACTGGCACCTGCTGGTGCTGAGCGAGGACTGGTGCGGGGATTCGGTGAACATCGTTCCAGTCGTCGCCAAGCTCGCCGAGTCGGTGAGCAACATGGACATGCGGATTCTCGCGCGCGACCAGAACCTCGACATCATGGACACGCATCTGACAGGAAAATCGCGATCGATCCCGATCGTGATCCTTCTGAACAACAAATTCCAGGATTGCGGCTGGTGGGGGCCGCGCCCGAGTCCGCTACAGAAATGGGTGCTGGAGCAGGGACTGCTTCTGCCCAAGGACGAGCGATACAAGGAGATCCGAAAGTTTTACGCGCGCGATCGTGGGCTCACGACGATGCACGAATTAGCGGACATGCTGGAACAGTGTTCTGCGAAGGGCCCCGTGGGAGCGACGGCCGCCTCGGCAACGTCCTGAGGTTTCCCTGCGCCACGGCGGATGGTTCGCCGTTCAAGCCTTTTGGAGCCGGAGAGTGAAGGCGGAGCCCTTGCCCAGATCACTCACGGCAGTGAGCGAGCCACCCATGGCGTTGGCGAGTCTGCGGCTGATCGCCAGTCCGAGTCCGGTGCCGTTGCTCAAGGCGTTCCTCGCCCGGATCTGAACAAACGGCTGGAATATGGCTTCCAGCTTGTCGACGGGGATTCCAATGCCGCTGTCGACGACGTGAATCGCGACGACATCCCGCTCGGATTCGCACTCGAGCGAAACGCTGCCACCGAAAGGCGTGAACTTTATCGCATTGGCGAGGAGATTCAGCACGATCTGCTGCACCTTCGCCGCGTCCGCTCGCGCGGCGATAGACGCGTCGTTGCAGCGATACTGGTATTTCAGGTCCTTCGTCTCCAGCTGAGAACCGATCAATCCTTCCATGTTGCGCAAAATCTCGTTCAATTCGGTCGGAGCAACGTGCATCTCGATCGCCTGCCCGCTTTCGATCCGGGCGAAATCTAGTATCGCCGTGATCAATCCAAGCAGAAGCTGCTGGCTCTGTTGAATCCGCTCGAGGTCGCGGCGCTGCGCGTGGGTGAGCGGGCCGTGAATCTCCCGCTCGAGCAGCTCCGTATATCCGAATATCGCCTGTAGCGGCGTCCGGAATTCGTGGCTGAGCAGAGCGAGGAAGTCGGATTTGGCGCGGTTGGCTGCCTCTGCCTCCTCGCGCGCTTTGCGCTCGCTCACGAGGAGGTCGTCCTTGATCCGTTGCGCCGCGGCGAGCTGAACGGTTCCAGACTTGACTCGCAGCTCGAGCTCGCGCTTCTCTTCACGAATCGCTTCCTCGGCCTGGCTCCGGGTGGTGACGTCGTGGATAATCCAACGATATTCAGCGGCGAGGTAGTTTCTCGACGATCGGGAGATCGATGCCGAGACTCTGGCCGTCGCGCCGCGTCGCGGGTGAAGCCACATCTCCCAATCGTCGAGCCGGTCTCGATCGCAGAGCAGGTCCAGTTGTTGAGGATATTGCTTCCGGGCTGATTCCTCAAAGAAAGACGGAAGCAGCTTTCCGACGAGAAATTTCGGCTCGAGGCCGAGCAGCCGGCCCGCGGCGATATTCGCCTCGCATATCGTTCCGTAGAGATCGGTGATGAGATATGCGTCGGGCGCGAAATCGAACAGCTCGCGAAACTTTCGGCGCTCTCGATCGATCTCGCGACTGCTGGCAGCGAGCGCCTCGTTCTGCGCCCGGAGCTCTTCGTCGGCGAGGCGAAGGTCTTCGAGGGCCGATACGAGGTCCTCGCGCTCGTCCCGCCTTACCGGCGCGTCCGCAATTTCTGTGGTGGCCATTTGATTTCGGGGACTCCTCCCGGCGTCGCGCGCTTGGCGCGAGAACTCGCGGAGGTCGTCGGCGGTGGGTTCTTGCCCGGGGTCCATCATTTTACGGCGGGGAGGAGTAACGAGCGGGCTTTCTCTACCAGAAACATGTGGATGCAACTACGGGGCCGAACGCCTCAAGTTCTCCCCTGCACTTCATTTTTGTTTCGGGACCTTAATTCGGTCCCGAAATCCGTTCCCGATTCGGTCCCGAAAATTCGTCCGACACTCTCAAGTCGTTCCCGAAAAAACGAAGAGGCACGGAGAGATCCGTGCCTCGTTCGTTTCTGTCCGGCCTGGTGGTTCAGTTGTTGTTGTTGCTCGCTTCGTTCGACCGGCGACCGCCGCGGGATGCTTCACCACCCTTTCTTCCCGCGATTCTGGCCTCTTCGCTCGTGAATTCGTGCGCGGTTCCTTTCTGGTGGGCGGCGCGCCCACCTTTCGCCGCGATTGCCCGCTGCGCCTGAGGATCCATCGCCGCGAATCCGCGGGGAGTCTTGCGACTCACACCGCCTGTACCGCGTGTCTCCGCTCCGCTCTCTCCTCTCGTCCCGCTGATCGTTCCACTGCTTCCGCCTCCCACTCCGCTGCTGCGTATGCTTCGTTCGTCCATCCTGTCCCCTTTGTTGTCGGCCTGGTCTGCCATTATCCATCTCCTGCCGCGATTTCGAGTTTGTCAGTCATGGGCCGGTGGAAATCCATCCTGCTAGCGGTGGATTGTCCGGGCGCGGACCGCGTCTGAATGAAAGTAATCCTGATGCGCAAGCGTCAGGCCGCAATTTTCGGGCGAGGACGAACTGCCTGCCTCCCCGGGCTGCATTGTGGATTTCTACTTTTCTCCCACTTGTGTGAGGCTTATGTTAAAAGGGAATGCCGCTGGAGCCCGGCCAGGGCGCGCGGCGACGTGTTTGGGTAGCTTCTACTACTCCGCCGCAGGCGGCGGGGTGTCGCCGCGTCGTTAATCCTGTCAGAGGTCGCGAGTGAATCCAGTAGAAGAAGAGACGCTTTCGAAGATCGAGGTGCTCGCCGACCTCGAGCCCCTGGTGGTGGAGTTGATGGCGGCGCACGAAGCCAAGCGTGTGCTATGGTTCCCCGCGGAGCTGCTGGAGCCGCCGCCAGGAGAGGACCCTGACCGCCACCTCAAGGCGCTGAAAGAACGCGCAAGAGGCATAAGCGACCCGGCGCGCGTCGCGCTGGCGCTCAATCTCCTCACCGAAGAGGGACTGCCTCACTTCCATCGTCTCCTCGCGGTGTACCTCGGCACCGACAGCATCTGGGCGAAGTGGAACAACCTCTGGACGGCGGAGGAGGACCGGCACGGAGCGATTCTGCACGACTACACGAGGGATGCGGGCGTGTTCGATCCGGTCGTGATCGAGAAGATGCAGTTCGAGTACATCAAGGCGGGCTTCGAGCCCGAGTGGGACCGCGATCCCTATCGCGTTTTCGTGTACACCTCTCTCCAGGAGAGGGCAACGCAGGTCTCACACGCCAACACCGGCAAATTCGCCTCACAGTACGAGCCGACGATCGGAACGGTGCTGCAGAACGTCGCGAAGGAGGAAGCGCGGCACTACACGTTCTACCGCTCCGTGTTCAAGGCGGTGATGGAGAGGGATCCGAACCAGGCACTGGTCGCAGCCTCCAAGATCATGCCCGCGATCGACATGCCCGGAGTCAACATGCCCCATTTCCGCGAGCTGGCGGATGTCGTGCGACGGGCGGGCATTTACGGGCCGCGGGATTATCTCAGGATCGTCGAGGAACTGGTCAAGTACTGGTCGATCGACACGATGGACGGACTAAACGATCTCGGCCGCGCAGCGCAGGAGAAGATCATGTCTATTCCGGCGCGTCTCGAGCGCATCGCCGACATTATGGAGCAGAAGACCAAGCCCAAGAGCTTCGCGTTCGACGTGATCTTCAATCGCGTCTTCGCGATGGAGTGAGTTGACGGGGTTGTAGATCTACCCGCCGGTCAGTCGGACGGGGTACCCTTCGCCGCTACGCTCGCTTGGTCGGAGCCCCTCACTACGCTCCCTCGCTCCGCTCGGTCGCGGGTCTCCTCCTCGCGCTCGCTTTGCAAAGCGGCTACGGGCACCCCGTCCTCCTTCCCTGTCTGGTATCTGAAACGGCGCGCGTGTTCGCCCGATCGCGTGACGCGACCGAAGAGCCCGACGACGCTTCGCCTCGGACAAACGACGTCGCGCTCCTAAGGCGGCGCGGTGAGCGCCGAAACGGCCTCCGGAGAGCACGCGCGCAAACGCGCTACCACCACGCATCACGCGCCAATGGCGCGCGCAGTTACGGATCTCTGTAGGGAGGTGAGGGTGTCCTCGGAGGGGCATCCGGAGACGAGTCTGTGGGTAGTGCGCGTTAACGCGGCACTACCCACAGGCGAGCGATCGGCTCTGCCCCGAAGAGGGCACCCTCACCGACCCCATACAGAGATGCCAATCGAAGCGCGCGCCCACCGAGCGCGAAGATGTGTAGGAGGCGGCGCCGGTTTAGCGCTACGATCCAGAGAGGCCGAGGTCGGCCGAGCGCGCTTGCATAGACGCGATCACGAACGATATGTGCTCGTCAAGATCGACGCCGAGCTCGTTCGCGCCGTTCACCACGTCTTCGCGGCTGACGCCGCGCGCGAACGCCTTGTCCTTCATTTTCTTGCGCACCGACCTGGCGTCGACTTCGTGGACGCTCTTGGTCGGACGGACCAGGGCCGTCGCCGTGATCAGTCCGGTCAGCTCGTCGACCGCGAAGAGAGTCTTCGCCATCTTCGATTCGCGCGGCGTGTTCGTGTACTGCGCGTGGCCGAGGATCGCCTGCAGAATCTCCTCGGGGTAGCCCTTCGAGCGTAGAACTCTCACCCCCTCCGACGGATGCTCCTCGGTCGGCGAATGCGCGTTGTTCGGGAAGCGCTCGTAGTCGAAGTCGTGGATGAGTCCGGTTATTCCCCAGCGCTCCTCGTCCTCACCGAACTTTTGCGCGTAGGCCCGCATCGCGCCTTCCACCGCCAGCATGTGCCTCTGCAGCGATTCGCTTTGTGTGTATTCGTGCATGAGGGCAAGCGTGTCCGCTCGCGACGGAATTTTATTCGTGGTCATCGTTTTCCCGGCGGATTCGGCGTGGGTGTGTCTCCCATTCTCCCGAAATCTATGAAACCCTTCTTCGGATTTGTCGAGAGGAGCTCCACGTCGATCTCGTCACCCACGTCGACGCCGCGCCCGCCGCGCACCAGCATCCCTTCCACCGGCGGGTTTATCACGCGCACAAACGTCCCGCTCGGCTTCTTGCCGGTGACGATCGCCTTGAAGCGCTGGCCAATCCGGTCGCTGAAGAGAATCGCCGCGGCGATCTTGCGCACCGTCCTCTCCACTTTGCGTGCGGCGTCTTCCTTGAGCGTGCAATTGCGGGCGATGGCGGTCAGCTCGTCGTCGGTATAGGGCGGGGGGTCGCTTGCGAGAACCGCCTTAACGATGCGCTGGGTAATCAGGTCCGCGTAGCGCCGGTTGGGCGCGGTAGAGTGGGTATAATCCTGCACCGCGAGCCCGAAGTGTCCGGGCTCCTCGACGCCCGGCTGGTCGAGAATGTATTCGCCCGGGCCAAGGAGCTTGACGACCGCCAGCGAGAGATCGGAGAAGTGATCGGGATCCGACGCTCTGCGCTCGAGCATAAAGTCGTGGAGGGCCATCGGATCCGGCGCGCCGGGAAGATTCTTGCCGTATTGCTTCGCCAGCTCGACAATCCTCTCCCATCGCTCGGGACTGCGCACGATCCGCCTCATCGAGGAGACGTTGTGCCCCTCGAGAAATTTCGCCACCGAGCTGTTCGCCCCGATCATGAAATCCTCGATCAAGTCGGTGGCCGAATTCTTTTGCGTCCTCTCGATCGCGGTGACCTTCCCGTTCTGGGATACCGCGCGCGCCTCCACCGTCTCGATCTCCAGCGCGCCATTGTCGAGGCGAGTTTTGCGCAATGCGGCCGCGATCCTTGCCTGAAGTCGGAGCTGCGCCTCGAGCTGTGGAGACTTCGAAACCTTCTCCGGCGTTGACGCGCCGGAGTCGAGCCAGGCGCCCACCGCGGAATAGGTCAACTGCGCCTTGTTCGTGACGCGGGCCCGGAAGATCTCCGCCGATTTCACGGCGCCGTCAGAACCGACGATCATTGCGACCACCACTGCCTTCCGGTCAGCGCCCTCGAACAACGAGGTGGCCCCGCCGGAAAGCTCGGGCGGAATCATCGAAAAGATCGCCGCGCCAGTG
>DASWGL010000178.1:0-3421 GCA_036393735.1 Gemmatimonadaceae bacterium
TCTCATCGGCAACGTTCCCTACAACATCACGACGCCGATCGTGTTCCGGGCCCTCGAGCCGCCGATTCCGAGACGCTCGGTCTTTCTCGTCCAGCGCGAGGTAGCCGAGAGAATGGCGGCGCACGAGGACACAGAGAGTTACGGCGCGCTATCGGTCAACGTCGCCGCGGTCGCGATTGTGGAACAGGTACTAACGGTTCCTGCGACAGCGTTTCGCCCTCCGCCCAAGGTCGAATCGGCCGTGGTGCGGCTGACGCCGCGTGCGCAGCCGCTCGTAGCGGTCGAGTCACTCCCCGGGTTCCGCGCTTTCGTTCAGGCGGCGTTCGGGCTGCGTAGGAAGCAGATGCAGCGTGTGCTGCGGACGGCGAGGGGGTTGTCACCGGAACAAGCGGCCACGTTACTGGATCGCGCGGGAATCGATCCGTCGGTGCGTCCGGAGGTGCTCAGTCCGGAACAGTTCGCGGTGCTGTTCGGGCTACTCTAGATAACTGCGAGAAGATTGAGGTGGAAGGTGCGAGGTACTAGGCGCGAGTTGTGAGGGAAAACCGTAACGCCGATACATCGCGCTCTACCTCCTACCGCGTACCTAGTATCTCGCACCCACCACCTAGCTCTTCTCGCAGTTGCAGTTAACCCTCCCTATTGCTGAGCGCAAAGGATAGTCCTTCGAGCTCCATCGCCATATTCACCGTTCGAACCGTGACATCGGAGGGAACCGAGATCTGAACCGGCGCAAAGTTCAGGATCGCCTTGATGCCCGCGCGCACGACCTGTTTCACTACCGCCGGGGTGCTCTCGGCCGGCGTCGCAACTACCGCGATGTCGAAATGTTGTTTCGCCGCGTCCTTCTCAAGCTCGGAGATCGGCCTCACGGTCAGGGAATCCCAACGCTTCCCGATCTTCGCCTCATCGCTGTCGTACACGGCTGTGACGATGAAGCCGCGCTCGGTGAATCCGCGATAGCGCGCCAGCGCCGCGCCGATCTTGCCGGCGCCGATGATGCAGACGCGCCACTGTTTCCCGAGGCCCAGAATCTCGCGCAGCTTTTCGGAAAGCTCCGGCACGGCGTACCCAAGCCCGCGCTTGCCAAAGGATCCGAAGAGCGACAGATCCTTTCGCACCTGAGCGGACGTCGTCCCGCCGAGCCGCGCAAGCTCGTCACTGGAGATGGTCTTCAGACCCTGGCGCTCGATCCCCTCGAGGAAGCTCAGATAAAGGGAAAGGCGCCTGACCGTCGATTCTGCGATCCGCT
The DNA here is from genome assembly GCA_036393735.1 of Gemmatimonadaceae bacterium. Taxonomy (GTDB): domain Bacteria; phylum Gemmatimonadota; class Gemmatimonadetes; order Gemmatimonadales; family Gemmatimonadaceae; genus UBA4720. The sequence continues at coordinate 1,253 of DASWGL010000178.1, forward strand.
TCAAACCGTGCTTGTGAAGTAATTCACAAACTAATCCGAATGGCTTGCGAAGGGCAAGAAACAGCGTCGAGCAAGAAAGCAACGCAACTGAACGCCTGCTGGGAACTGCAACTGAACGGGTGCCCGACTGGGAACTGCAACTGAACGGGTGCGAGACGTCAGTAGCGCAGTTCCGAGTGACATGTTCACGACGCCGGGACTTATCTCAGTGGCGTTCGTGTCACAAGCAACTGCCTATGCCCTGGTCAGCAGTAGAAAAGTCAGGGCGTAGTGAACCGGGCACTGGCATCTATCCTACTGACGTCTGGCACCCGTTCAGTTGCAGTTCCCGCCCTTGGTACCAAGCCCTTCGCCGCTACCTTTCGGGTGATGCCAGTCCATGTCACGTCCGAAATCGGCGCGCTTCGCACCGTTCTCGTCCATAGCCCCGGAAACGAACTGCTCGCAGTGACTCCCAGCACGCGGGCGGATTTCCTGTACGACGACATCGTCGACGCCGATCTCGCCAAGCGCGAGCACCGGCGCTTCGTCCAGGTTCTCGAGCGCTTCTGTGAAGTGCTTCACGTGCGCGACCTGCTCACCGACGTCCTCGAGGATCCAGAAGTCCGCGAGCTCATCATTCGTGAGACACTCGATGTCGTCCCGCTCGAACCCCTTGCTTCAGACCTGCGCGGCCTGCCACCCGAAGCTGTCGTGAACCTCCTCATCGAGGGGAAGGAGGAGGAGCCAGGACAGCTGTCGCGCACTCTCAATGAATCCAGCTACTCGCTTCCACCTCTGCCCAATCTGTTCTTTACCCGCGACTCGGCGATGGCGATCAATCAGAACATGATGATCGGCTCGATGCGCTTTCACGCGCGATGGACCGAGGAGCTGATCATGAAAGCGCTCTTCACGTCCCATCCCAAGCTCAGTAACAAGGGGATCGTCTACGATGGCTCGGTCGAGCGGCGCCTCAACCACACACTCGAAGGCGGCGATGTGCACCCGCTCCGCGAAGACGTGCTGCTCATCGGATTCAGCGAGAGATCGAGCCCCGCGGGAATCGACAGCCTCGCCACGATTCTGTTCGAACAGACGGAGGTGACAAACCTCATCGTCGTCGTAATGCCGCAGGAGGCGACCGCCATCCACCTCGACATGATCTTTACCCACGTCGATCGCGAGCTATGCGTGATTTATCCGCCACACTTCATTGGGCCGTATCGTCTGCCGATACTTCAGTGGCAGAAGGGCGACAGCCACATGAAGCAGCAGCCGGATCTGTTCGCGGCGCTCAAGCAGTGCGGGCTGCCGATGGAGCCGATTCTTTGCGGAGGCTCGAAGAGAATCGTCCAGGATCGTGAGCAATGGGCGTCCGGCTGCAACAACACAACGCTGCGGCCCGGAGTGGTTACTTCTTACGCACGAAACGAGACGACATTGAGAGAGCTGGAAAAAGCTGGGTTCAAACTGATTTCCGCGTCCGACTTTCTGTCCGACAAATCCGAGATCTCGGCGCACCAACGAGCCGTCATTACCTTCGAGGGTGGCGAGCTGGTCCGCGGCGGCGGTGGACCACATTGCATGACCTGTCCGATCACGCGAGACGACCCGTGGAGCTGACGCGCGGAGTTTACTCCGAGCCCGAAGACACCTTCCTCACCACCCGCGCGCTTTCTTATCTCTCGGCGGGGCCGGCCGATGTGGTGGACCTGATCGGGCACGTCTGCAGTCTTCCCGGTGCTCCACGAATTGTCGCCGAGCACATGGCGCACGCGATGTTCGCGGGGCGGCCGCAGTTCGTGCGGAACGGGGACGGACGCTGGATGCTGGCCGACCTCACGGTGAAGCCTTACGCGGTGGCGCGGGAGCGCTCCCGTTCGTCTCGTCACTCCCCGGACGAATCACTACGCGGGCTGTCTTACGTCGTCGTCGATACGGAGACGACGGGCGGGCAATACGGACTCGGCGATCGTATTACGGAGTTCGCCGCGGTAGTCGTACGCGATGGGGAAATCGCCGAGGTGTACGAGACGCTCGTCAATCCGCGGCGTTCGATTCCGCCTTTCGTCACCCGGCTGACGAACATCACCTGGGACATGGTGAAGAACGCCCCCACGTTCGATCGCATCGCGCCGGATGTGATGCGCGTGCTCGAGGGAAATGTGTTCGTCGCGCACAACGAGG
>DASWGL010000179.1:0-2195 GCA_036393735.1 Gemmatimonadaceae bacterium
ACTAGGTCTCAACGTTTCAACTGCATCCGGGGGTATCCAATGAGGACCCAAAAACTCGATTTACGCTTCATTGTGGTGCACGGCCCTGCGTTGAAAAATTGCGCTGCCTTGGAGGGTATCGGCTACCCGCAGCTATGAATCCCGCGAAACGGACTCTAAGTCCCGTTGTGAGTAGTTGAGCGCTCCATTGATACTTGCCTCCGATTGCGAACGGACGACTGGGGATTCTTCCATTACGGGCTTTGTGGAAGAGTTGCCGACGATGCACCCGGAATGTGCCCGGCGCGGGCTTCTACGTGTATTGTGTCCATTCGACGACTTCTCATTCCTCAATCCCACTAGGTGGTTAAGAGACGATATCTGACCAATCGTGATAAGAGGATTTCGTGGAAGTAATCCGACCGAAAGGCCGTCTGTCCCAAATTTCTGAGCCGCATTCTTGAAAGTATCACTCGTGGCGCAATGCGGTCATCGGATCGACCTGCACAGCCCGGCGCGCCGGCAGGTATGACGCCCCAAGAGCCACGGTCACTAGGAAAAGAGTCACCCCTACGAGAGTCAAAGGATCGTTCGCCGTGATGCCGAAAAGCAAGCTCGACGTTAGCCGTGCCGTCGCCATCGCGCCAGGAAGCGCGATACCGATTCCCGCGGCCACCGGCGTCATTCCCTGCTTGAGAGTGAGTCTAAGTACATCGCGCGGCGTGGCGCCGAGCGCCATACGCACACCGATCTCATGCGTGCGCTCGCTCGTTGTGTACGACACGACACCGTAGAGACCAACCGCGACAAGCACGAGGCCAAGCATTCCGAAGATTGCCGCGAACAGCGCGCCCACGCGCACCAGAAAAAGGCCGTATCCACCACCAAGCGCTCGTGCCATGCTCTGCACGTCGAACAACACTAGCTCCGGTTCGCGCGCGTGAATGATTCGTTCGATCGACGGCATCAACGTCTCAGGCGGCACCGACGTACGCACCTGCAACACTCGAAGCCCGGTGTAGAACTGCGCGAGAGGCAGGTAGAAGTAAGGCTGTGGATCCTCGAAGAGGAGGTGATACTTGCCGGTCTTTGTCACACCAACAACCTCAACCCACGGTCCTTCCTGCCCGGTGAAGCTGAAACGCTTGCCGAGGGGATCTCGATCTGGCCATAACTCCTCAGCAAGACGCTCGTTCACGAGTGCCACGCGCCGCGTTCTTTCGTCGTCTTGTTTCGTAAAGCTTCTTCCGCGGATGATCGGGATACCCATCGTAGCGAAGTACGCGGGGCTAACTGCGTTCATCCCAGCTAACGGCCAATCGTGCGCGCGGTTCGGCTGCCCCTCGATGTCGATTGTCCGGCTCGTGTAGACGTAACCCATCGGAATTGTGAACGAAAAGCTGACGCCCTCGACGCCGGGAACAGCGTGCACGCGCTGCTCGATATCTTGAAAGAAGGCCTGCGCTTGCGCCTCGGTGTACCCGAGCTGTCCCACATCCATGTGGACGTTGAGCACGTCACCTGGTCGGAAGCCGAGGTCCACGTGCTCCGCGCGCGCCAAGCTGCGGATAAACAGCCCTCCTCCGACCAGAAGAACAAAACACATGGCGATCTGCGCGGCGACCAGCGCGCTGTGCACTTGGTGCCGACCGCCCTTCATGAGAAAGCCATGTCGGCTGTCACGCAGCATCTCATCCAAATCAACGCGTGACGCCCGCAACGCCGGAACTACGCCGAAGAGTATTCCGGCAAATAGCGCAAGCACTACCGCGTACACTAAGACCCGCCAGTCGAGATGAAAGTCGAACCACACCGGCAAGTCGCCCGGCAATTTGATCCTTGCGAGCAAACTCCCCGACCAAGCGCCCAGCAGCACACCCACGATTCCACCGACCGCCGCGAGCATTAGGCTCTCAGTTAAGAGCTGCCGGACGATCCGTCCGCGCCCCGCACCCAGCGCCGCACGAATCGCAATCTCTCGCTGTCGTCCGACCGCGCGCGAGAGGAGAAGATTCGTTACGTTCACGGCGGCCACGATCAGAACAAGGCCAACTAGGACCGTCATGATTGCGGTGCCGACCGCATTGGTTCGAGCATTATCTTCCTCGGGTCGCGCGAGTCGCTCGGGTAACACCTTCACAGCGACGCCCTTGTTCGTGTCCGGGAATTGCCGCTCGAGTCTCGCTGCCACGACATCTATCGCTGCCTGCGCCTGC
>DASWGL010000180.1:0-3400 GCA_036393735.1 Gemmatimonadaceae bacterium
CGGGCAGCGCTCATCGCGGATAAGCTCGCGGAGAACGCGGAGTTCTTCTCCTTCGGTACGAACGATCTCACGCAGATGACGTTCGGCTACTCACGCGACGACGCCGGCACGTTCCTGCCCGAGTACGTCGACAAAAAGATCCTGAAGAAGGATCCGTTCGAGTCGATCGATCAGGAAGGCGTCGGCCAGCTCGTGAAGCTCGGCACGGAGCGAGGGCGCAGCACGAATCCGAAGCTGAAGGTGGGTGTCTGCGGAGAGCACGGCGGCGATCCGGATTCGATCCGCTTCTTCCGCTCGTGCAACCTCGACTACGTGTCGTGCTCTCCGTACCGCGTCCCCGTGGCGAGGCTCGCCGCCGCGCAGGCGGAGCTGGAGCACGCCGCGTTCGAGGGGTGACCGCCCAACCGCCCGGGTGAGCGGAGGCGACTTTGGCTCACCGTCCGCATAAGCTCACTCCATGCGTCTGCGCCGGTCCTTTTGTGCCCTTGTTGTCCTCACGCTGCTTTCTGCTCCTGCCATTGCAGGCATCCAGACCTGGACCATCAACGGTCCTGGCGGTGGCACCGTCAGTAAGCTCGCGTTTGATCCCTTAGATCCAACCATTGCATACGCAGCGACCCCAAATGGTCTCTTTCGGAGCACCGACGGTGGGCAGCATTGGGCTGCGGCAGTCGAACTTCTTGGGACGCCAGTATCCGATGTCGCCGTAGCGAACAGCGATCCGGGGAAGGTGTTTGCCGCATCGGCTTACGGACTCTACAAGAGCAGCGATCGTGGACTGACCTGGAAGACAGTCCATCCTTTCGCCTCATTCGAAGTGACTGTTGCAGCCACGAACGCCAACGTCGTCTACAGCCTGGCGACGTCGGGGCCGATCCGCTCTTCCGACGGCGGAGTCACATTCGGCAGCACCGGAAGCGGACTTTCCTCGCCTACAGCCGGCATTTCGGCGCTGGCCGCCGACCCGCAGAATGTCGACACTGTGTACGCCTTGAACTCGAACATGGGCGTGTACAAGTCAGTCGATGGTGGCGCGCACTGGACCGCGGCAAACACCGGGATGCTGTCATCGCGATATTTTTCGCTGGCCATCGATCCGGTGAACGGCTCGACGCTGTACGCCGGTGCAGCAGAAGCGTTGTACAGGTCCAACGACGGAGCCGCATCGTGGACTGCACTGCAGACGACTGAACCTTCGGCGTACTACTACTCGCTCGCGATTAGCGCAGCGTCATCGCCTTCGACCGTGATCGCAGGAACGAGCCGCTGGCTCATCAAAAGCACCAGCGGAGGATCGACCTGGACGCCCGCTGTGAGCAGCAATGATCTCGCCGTCGCGATCGACCCTTCCAACCCGACGAACCTGCTCGCTCTCAGCCAGTTCAGTCTGTTCAGAAGTACAGATGGCGGAGCAAACTTCAGCTCCGCGAACTCCGGTCTGAACGCGAACTATACGCAGGCAATCGCGGTCGATCCTCGGAACGCATCGGTCGTGTACACGTCCGGACCGGAAGGAATCTTCAAGAGTGTGGACCGTGGTGGGACGTGGTCGCCGGCGGGTCCTTTCGCGGGCTTCGTCGCCGTCGATCCGTTCGATTCGCAGACCCTTTACGCCATCTCCTCAGGCGGCCCTCTCCGAAGCGTCAATGGCGGCGGCGACTGGCAGAACTTCGCGACTGGCCTTCCCTCGAGCTCCGCCAGGGTCATCGTGCCCGATCCGCAGGTGCCAGGGACGCTTTACACGACCCTCGGAAACTCTGTGTACAAGAGGATTGGAAGTGACCCTGTGGGCGATCCGCAGCACCGGCCTGCCATCGAGCGGTTTCATGGTCTTCGTTTCGATCGATCCGCGCAATTCTTCCACGCTTTACACGGGTGGAAACGGGGTGTTCAAGAGCACCGATGGAGGCGCGAGCTGGACTCAAGCGAACGGTGGAATCACCATCGCGAATGTTTCCGGCGTCGCGATCGATCCGTTCGACTCCAATCACCTCCTCACGTCGTCCACAACGCCGACTTACGAATCGAAAGACGGCGGGAGCAGCTGGACTCCATTGAGCAGCGCGCAAGGCGGTGTTCTTGTCTTCGATCCGGTGATAGCAGGCCGCATTTACGACAGCACCTTCAACGACGTGAATGTCAGCGCTGACGGTGGAAAGACCTGGGCCAGCCTCAAAAACGGACTGCCCAGGACGCACGGCAACATCCTGGCCGTTGCTCGAGACGGAGCGACGCTTTACTCAGGAGGATCGACGGGCGGAGTGTGGACCTACTCGTTCGGACGGCGGCGCGCCGTCGTTCATTGAACCTCGATCGAGCGCGCTACTGCGCGGCCTTCCGATCCTTGTACTGGTGCCATCCCCATACGCCAAGGCCGACGACGACGAGCACGAGAAGGCCCCACTTCTCGATGTGAGCGGCCTTGCCGAGGACACGCTCGACGGCGCGGCCGAAGAAGAAGCCGAGGCTCGCGATCACGGCTGCCCACACCGCGCAGCTGATCGCCTCGTACACGAGAAACTTCATCGTCGAGATCCGTGAGATCCCGATGATCACCGCACATGTGATGCGCAGTCCGTAGAGCCACTGCGTGATGAAGATCGCCGGCGCTCCATACCGCTCGAACATGCGGATACCCTTGCCGAAATGGTTCTTCATCCGCGGGAAGCGATCGAGCAGTTTCACGCCCTTGGCGCGCCCGAGCCAGAACCAGAACACGTGGCCTGTGAACGCGCCGAAGAACGCGACGATCATGACGATGAACAGCTCCATGTAGCCGCGCTCGGCGAAAAATCCGGCCATGACGAGAATCGTCTCTCCCTCGAGAAACGTCCCGAGATAGACGGCGTAGTAGCCGAACTTATGGAGCAGCAGCTCTGGGCTCATGCGGGCGTCAACAAATGCAGGATCGGGGCGCTCACTCCGGAGTTACGCGAGGAATGCGCCATACACCCTGCTCGTTCCCTTTGGCGGGAGCGGAATATGAAGCATGCCATTGTTCTGGCCATTCTCGCCGTAACGATTCCTCTGACGGCCGCGGAAAAGAAAGAGACCTCGACGCCTCCTCCGGCCGCCACGCAACAGCAACCGGATTCGCCTCTCGTGGCTGCGGCCAAGCGGGCCGGTCGCCTCAACAAAAAGCCGGCATTCGTCATCACGAATGAGACCCTCGCGCAGATGCAGGGCGGCCGGTTGACGACGACCAATGCGCAACAGCCTGTGGCAGCTCCGCCGCTTTCCACCTCCCCAGCCCCCACGCCGGAGATGCGGCAGCAGCAACAGAAAGCGCAGGTTCAACAGGCGCTGGACCAACTCGCAGCAGAGAAAAAGAAACTCGAACAGGCACGCACTTCGAAAGTGCAGGCTCGCTCCTCGCAGTACGACAATGAGTATCTCGATC
>DASWGL010000181.1:0-2003 GCA_036393735.1 Gemmatimonadaceae bacterium
GCTTCACCGTCGCTGAGCCAGCGAGCGCCGACTCGAGCGACTTGAATCCATCGACCGCGGCATCCCCGTCCCCCTGCGTCGGTTTGTAGCTGGTGCGGTTGGCGCGGTCGCGCGCGGCGAGAAACTCCAACAGCGCATGCGCCTGGTCCAGCGTCACCAGTTCCGCCTGACGCGCCGCCCGAATCAGCTGTTGTCCGGTGAGCGAGGAATTGCCGACGAGCGTCTGGAGCGCGCTTTCGGCGCCAGCCCAGAGATCGATGATGTCGGCGGCGAGATCTTCCGCGGAGCGTGGTTTATCGAAATGGGCCAGAACGGGGCGCACGCCGTTGAGCGCAGCGAGCGCAGCCTGCGAGCTTTGCGGACTCATCTCAGGATGCGCAAAAGACCTGCATCCGCACTGCGACGAATGAAGCTCTCTGCATCCTGCTCCGGTTTTGGCGTCTCTTTAAGGCAATTGGCATCGCGCATCTTGTCGACGATCTCTTCCCACGTCCCTTCAAAGGTGTTGCCATCATCGAGCTTGATGCGGTGCGACTCGGGCGTCGATTTCACGTCGGCGAAGCTGGAAAGGAGCGCGCCGAACAGCTCGAGCTGCCCCTTCGCTTCGGTTTGAGTCGCGTCGATGTACTTCGCCTCGATCTCGGCCAGCATCTCGTCGATGTCGTCGAGATCGCCGGACAGATCGCGCAGCCTGTCCTCCCACGGACGCAGCTCGGGATCATTGTCGCGCAGGCGGTAGATCATCTTCTTAAGCTCGATCAGTCTCCAGATGCCGAGCTCGTCCCAGTGATCGTCGGGCGCCGAGCGGTCGAGATGATAGAGCGCGGCCTCGTAATCGCCGCGATCGTAGAAGATGTTGCCGAGGTAGATCCGCGCTTCGGTGTGATCAGGGTCCATCTGGAGCGCGCGCCGGAGAGTCGAAATCGCCGATTCGTCGTTCCCCAATCTGTGCTCCGCATAGCCGATGCAGGACACGGCTTCCGCCGCATCGGGCGTCTGCTGCGCCGCGATCTCGAAGAACTGCTTGGATTCGTCGATCAGCCCTTCGCGGAAAAGCGCGCGTCCGATCTGGAGCATCAGCTCGACGTCATCCTGGTAGCCGAGTTCCAGAGTGTGGCGGAAGCTGCGGAGTGCCTGCTCCTGCTGACCGAATTTCAGGAGGGTTTCACCAAGGCCGGCGAGCGCGTCCTCGTGGTCCGGATCGAGAACGAGTGCTTCCTCGAAGCTGCGGCGGGCCCACGCGTAGTCCTCGCGGGCGTGATGGGCGTAGCCAACCCCTATATGGAGCTCCACAGAGTTCGGATATAGACCGAGTCCCTCTCTAAGTACGTCCAGAGCTTCGTCATACTGTCCTTCATTGTACAGTTGATGCGCTCTCTCGTCGTACTCTTCAGAACTCAAAAAAGGTGTTGGCATGACTACGCACCCTCCGAGGAGTCGAGTATAATTCTATTGTACTCTTTAGACACTGCATTGTTCAAGGTAGTAACATCCGGGCGGAACGGCTCAGGTGACGACCGCGATTTTTTCCGAGAAGCGCTGCCAGCCGCCGTTTTCGAGAGCACTGTCGATCTCCGAAACGGCTTCGTCCAGCTCGTCCTCCCTGGAGAAGAAGTGAGGGGCAATCCTGATACCAGCACCCACGCGATAGTCGACCAGGATGTCCCGCGACAGAAGGTGCTGCGTGACCTCATAGCCGTGCGGAACATCGATTGCCACCGTCCCGCCACGACGCGCAGGTTCCCGCGGCGCATTCACGGTGTAGCCGCGGGCGTCGGCCAGGTCGATCAGCCGCGAGGTGAGGCGAACGCTCTTTTCTCTGATGGCGGCGACTCCGGCTCGGCGCAGAATCTTCGGCCCTTCCGCGGCGGCGTAGAGTGCCGGAATCACCGGCGTACCGTTCAGCCAGCGGAACGCCCCGGTGGTGTACTCCATGGAATCTTCGAATGCGAACGGACGCGAGTGCGCCTGCCAGCCTGTCAGGGCAGGTTTGAGTTGGTCGC
>DASWGL010000182.1:0-2773 GCA_036393735.1 Gemmatimonadaceae bacterium
GCCGCGCCGCTGCGGCTGGTTCGACGGCGTCGTCGTTCGCTATGCCGCTCGGGTGAACGGGCTCACTGATCTCGCCGTCACCAAGCTGGATGTGCTCGACACGCTGGACCGGATCGGTCTCTGCACCGGATACGAAGCGGACGGCGAGGTTTACGAGGAGTTTCCCGGCGATCTGGATGTGCTGGGCCGCGCCGTGCCCAGGTACGAGTGGTTCGACGGCTGGAAGACCAGCACAGCGGAAGCTCGAAGCCTTACAGATTTGCCAGCGGAGGCCCGCCGCTACCTCGATCGCATCCAATCGCTCGTCGAGACACAAATCACGTACGTGAGCGTAGGCACCCGGCGCGATCAAATCATCGGCGTAGAGGGCGCGCTTCCGACGAGCCCTGTCGGCGTCGTCTGACCAGCGAATAAATCCGATGGCGAACGACGCGGACCTCGTGATCGTCGGCGGAGGTCCGTGCGGCCTCGCCGCGGCGGTCTCCGCACGACGCGCTGGGCTGCGCGCGCAGGTGATCGAAAGCAGCGTCGTTGTGAGCACGATTGCCGCGTACCCGATCTATGCAAGATTCTTTTCGACGGCCGAGAAGCTCTCGATCGGGGGGCTGCCTTTCGTCATCGCCACCGAGAAGCCGACCCGACGAGATGCGCTCGCGTACTATCGGGCTGTCGTCTCGTATTTCGGGATTCCGCTGCGTCAGCGGGAGCGCGTGACGGCCATCCAGGGCTGGTCCGGAGAATTCACCGTAATCTCGCGGACGGCCGGTGGCGAGGAGAGCAAAACAAGAGCTGGGGCGGTTGTTATCGCAACCGGGTACTTCGGCTCACCCAATCGCATTGGCGTACCTGGCGAAGACCTGCCGCACGTAACGCACCTCTATCACGAAGGACATGAAGCATTTCAGCAGGATGTCGTGGTTGTCGGCGGCGGCAACTCCGCGGCGGAGGCGGCGCTGGATTTGTGGAGATCAGGGGCGCGAGTGACACTCGTTCACTTCGGCCCGACTTTCGACAAGAAGATCAAGCCATGGGTGCTGCCCGATTTTACCAACCGGGTAAAGGAAGGCCAGATCGCGGTAAAATGGGACAGTCGCATCAAGTCGATCGAGCCACGCGACGTCGTGCTCGCTACCGGTAAGCACGAAGTTCGCCTGAAAGCGGATCGCGTCTACATCATGACCGGATTTGCGCCGAGTCTCGACCTCCTGCGCGAAAGCGGCGTGCCGATAAATCCGAAAACCGGCATACCCGACCACGACCCCAACACTCTCGAAACACCGATTCCCGGGTTGTTCATCGCGGGAGTCGTGGTCGCCGGCTACGACGCGAACAAGGTATTCATCGAAAACGGCCGCTTTCATGGCGACCGAATCGTTGCGCGCCTGCTCGGCCAGCGCGCGCCGGCGGAGCCGAAGCTGAGCCCGGAACTGGATGCATAGCGCTCGGGGCGACTAGCTTTCCACGATGCCCAACCACCCCGATGTAATGGAGAAGCTGGTTTCGCTGGCGAAGCGACGCGGCTTCATCTTCCAGTCCTCAGAGATCTACGGCGGCACCGGATCAGTGTGGGATTACGGTCCGCTTGGCGTCGAGCTCAAAAGGAACCTGAAGGATCGCTGGTGGCACGCGATGGTGCGCGCGCGGAACGACATCGAGGGACTCGACGCGGCGATCCTGATGCATCCACGCGTCTGGGAAGCGAGCGGGCATGTCAGCGGATTCGTCGATCCGCTCGTGGATTGCAGGAACTGCAAGAAGCGATTCCGCGCCGATGACCCCCGTATCAAGGGCACACCCGGGACTCCCGACGCGCAGTGTCCGGCGTGCGGGATGAAAGGAACGCTGAGCGAGGCGCGCCAGTTCAACTTGATGTTCAAGACGTTCATGGGCCCCGTCGAGGATTCGGCGTCGATAGTGTATCTCCGCCCCGAGACGGCGCAGGGCATCTACGTCAACTTTCTGAACGTTCAGCAGTCGACGCGGCAGAAGGTGCCGTTCGGAATAGCGCAGATCGGAAAAGCATTTCGCAACGAGATCACGCCCGGCAACTTTATTTTCCGCACGCGCGAGTTCGAGCAGATGGAGATGCAGTTTTTTGTCGAGCCCGGCACCGACATGAAGTGGTTCGAGTACTGGAAGGAGCAGCGGATGGCCTGGCATCGCGGGCTGGGACTCGCCGAGAACAGGCTGCAGTTCCACGAGCACACGAAAGAGGAGCTGGCGCATTACGCCCGCGCGGCGTTCGATGTGCAATTCGATTTCGGCGGCACGCTCGGATTCCAGGAGATCGAAGGCGTACACAACCGGGGCGACTTCGATCTGTCGCAGCACCAGCAATTCTCCGGGAAGAAGCTCGAGTACTTCGATCAGCCCAACAACCGCCGGTACCTCCCGTTCGTCGTGGAGACTTCGGTGGGCGCTGACAGAACGGCTCTCGCGGTTCTCGTAAACGGGTACCGGGAGGAGGCGGTCGAAGGAGAGTCAGAAGGGAGAACGGTGTTGGGGTTGCACCCTTCAATCGCGCCAATCAAGGCGGGCGTGTTTCCGCTCGTCAAGAAGGATGGAATGCCGGAGATGGCGCATCGCATCGCCGATGACTTGAGGGAATCGTTCCCGGTCTTCTACGATGATAGCGGGGCGATCGGCCGACGCTACCGCCGTCAGGATGAAGTGGGGACACCGTTCGGCATCACGGTCGATGGAGAGTCGCTCACGAACGCGACTGTGACGGTGCGCGATCGTGACACCCTCAAACAGGAGCGAGTGGAAGCCG
>DASWGL010000183.1:0-2661 GCA_036393735.1 Gemmatimonadaceae bacterium
TGGGTCTGAGTAGTTAGTCCTCAATTCTTAATTAGTCCCCCAATCCGCAGTCAGTCTGCGATTCGCAATTGCGGTTGGCTCGCAGTCCTCAGCCCTTCCGCAGTCCTAAGGCGTTCCCAAATCCCGGGTTGCGCGTCTTGAGAGACACCCTTCACCCGGAGTATCGCGTGTTTTTGCGAGGAGCAGCATTGTTCGGCCTGTTGTCCCTAGTCCACCCGTTACCAGAGAAGACGCTGCTCGACGGCAGTGCCCAGCCTTGCGCGGATGTCAAAGAGATGACGTCCGGCGTGCCCGGCGTTCACGTGTATGCGTTCAATGCGAAAAAGATTCCGGCGATCCGCAAATCTCTGTTCGTGCTCGACTCCCTTGACTGGGAGAGCGGTGACCCTGACGCGATGCGTGCCGCCGCCAGAGAGTATGATCGACTCCTGTCGCGGGTGAGAGCCGCCCGGACTGTGGGATACGCAACCAGCAACGGAAATGGCGATTTCGAGATTATGGTAACTCCGATAGACTCGGTCCTTGTCTTTGGTGAAGCCAAATGGCCGGGCGAGCCGTTCTACTATTCGAGCAAAGTGGTTGGGGCGATTGGGCAGGAAGAAGTCAGGGTAGTGCTTCTCATGTGCAACCAACAGCTGCTCTAGCTATCGCGGGTCCAGCGCGGTTCCGATTTTAAATAGCCCGATAGCGCCGGAGTCGCAGAGCGCGAATCGCCAAAAAGTAACAAGGAAGTCCTTGTGAAATGGCGAAACTTGGTCGCCTGCTCGCGAGTCATCTTCGTAGAGGCCGTTTCTGCGCCTCCAAGCGACATTCTTGACCTCGGAGGTCCGCGTGTTACTACGAGGAGCGGTTATTCTGCTCGGCCTGTGGGCCGTTTCCCCACGACTCCCCACGAAAACGCTGCTGGACGGCACCGCGCAGCTTTGTCCGGAGGAAGACGCCAAAGGCGACACCGCCGGCGTGCGTGGTGTTCACGTCTACGCATTCGATGCTGCCAAGGCGCCGAAAATCCGGGCCTCGCTTTATACCCTGGACACAGTGACCTGGGCCGGAGAGGGCGTCGAGACCATGCACGTCTACACGTCCGAGTACCCCAAGCTGATGGCGCTAGTAAAGCGAACGCCAAAGCTCGGACGTGCAACCAGCAACGGTAACGGCGACTTTCAGATCACAGTGCCCCAGGTGGACTCGGTACTGCTCTTCGCGGGAGAAGAGCTCGAGGAGGAGCCATTTTTCTTTGCCAGCAAAGTGGTAGCCACGAAGGGACAGAAAGAGGTCAGGGTCGTGCTCCCCATGTGCAACAAGCGCGTTTAATTCGGCGACCAGTGGGGCGCCGAGGTAAACAGCCCATCCGCGAATCCAACCTTGTGCGCGAGGTAGAGGCCGAAGACCAGGCTCACCGCTCCCGAAGCAACACGGAGCGATCGCTGCAAACTGGGAATGTGGGCAGTCGCCAGTAGCGAGGGAGCCGCGATCGTGAGAGTGATGAGCGTCATGCCGACGATCGTGCCCAGACCGAACGTCAACAGATAGAGCGCCGCCCAGCGCGGGTCGTCGATGAGCGGCACGATCAGGAGCGCCGCAGCCGCTGATCCCGCGAGTCCGTGCACGACGCCGACAATGAAGGGACGCGAACCGCTCGGTCCACCGGTCTTCGTGCGAACATCGAACAGATTCAGAACCCCGAGCACTATCAGCATGATCGCGACGCAAAGCTCCATCGAGAGTCCGAGTCTCGCGTTGAACGCGATCTTGAACGCGATGATTGCTCCGCCAACCAGCAACAGTGTGATGGTGTGACCGGCACCCCACAGCGCGCCGATCCCCGCGGCTTTGACAACCGATCGCTCACGACTCACGATCGTCGTCACCGCGACGATGTGGTCCGGATCCGTGGCGTGGCGCATGCCGAGCATCAGGCTCGTGATGAAAGTGAAGAAGAGACTCACGCCGGCGCGTCCATGATCTTCGTCGTCAATTTGAATCAGCCACGTTCGAGTTTTCATCGGGCGTGACTTCCTCGGTCTCCGCTGCAATGCGGCCATCTCGGAGTAGAAGATTGAATCTGAGACCCGGCGAGAACTGGCGGGCAGACGTGAGCGCGCGTCCGCGCTCGTCACGCGCGACCGCGTAGCCACGTGAAAGAGTCGCGAGTGGGCTCAGCGCGTTGAGCCGCGCCGCCGACGTGCCAAGCAGCGCCTTTTTCCTGGTGACGATGCGAGTGGACGATTGCGCTACAGAGCGCGCGAGCCTCGTGAGATGATGGCGCGCGTATTGAATCCTCGCCGTCAGGGCATCCGACAGGTCGCGTTGCGCCAGCGACAAGGCTTTCTTCACTTCGTCGCGCGAAGCACATGCAGCGGCGGCAGCGGCAGACGGCGTCGGCGCGCGTAAGTCGGCGACGGCGTCGCAAATAGTGATGTCTGCTTCGTGGCCCACGGCAGAGATGACTGGAACCGGACACGCTCCCACAGCTCGAGCGACTCGTTCGTCGTTGAACGCCCAGAGGTCCTCTTTCCCGCCCCCGCCTCGTCCAACGATCACGACGTCGGCCTTTCCCCAGCGTGCCACGCGCCTGAGCGCGGCCGCGATTTCACCCGGCGCTCCATCACCCTGAACCTTCGCCGGACAAAGAACGAGCCGTGCTCCGAGATTCCGCTT
>DASWGL010000184.1:0-2087 GCA_036393735.1 Gemmatimonadaceae bacterium
GGAGAGAGTTCTTGGCTGCTCGACGGAACGGATGAACTTGCCTGGGAGACAGGGAGTCGAACCCCGATTGAGCGGTTCAGAGCCGCTAGTCCTACCATTGAACGATCCCCAGCAAGACCGCGACGCGTGGCGCCAGCGATAAGGAACTTCGATGGCAGCACGCCTACTGGTGACAGCCTGAAGTTCATGCCATCAATCCGGTAGACTGGCCTAGCCGCAGTGCTCCTTCCCAGCGGCACCTCCACGATGGACAAGAAGGCCCTGACCGAACGGTGAGGCAGCGAGGCTCGGGATTCCGCGTTCCACGCTCGGCTGGAGATCCGGCACCTCAGGATCAATAGGCACAAGTTCGCGCCAGTGCCGCGCTGACCGAGGTCTGATCGCGCTCCGCAAAGTGCTGCAGCATTGCCACGTGATGACGGGGACGACGCACGTACAGTTCGGTGTGCCGGATGCGGTCCGGAAATGAGCGGCCCGCGTCCGCAGCGACCGCCTCTTCGATGATCTCCTGCGACCAGATCTCCATCGCCTTGGCCATCAACTCCTCGCATTGATGATCGAGCGAATGCTTTAATGCTCTCTGACGCGGAGGACATGCATCCAGGAGACGCGGAGGACATGCATCCAGGATGTCGTTGCTTTCGTCGACGTCGAATTAGTTGCGGGGGCAGGATTTGAACCTGCGACCGTTGGGTTATGAGCGGGTTCTGAGCGACGACCGAGATCGTCCCGTTTCGTCTAACACCAACGCCAAGTCATGCAACGCCTTGCGCGCAACGCGCTTCGGCGTGAGTAGGAGAGAGTGAGCCCGGGTTTTCGGACAGAACTCGGACAGTTGGCCCGGCCATCCGCGAAGATTCGAGGCGGCCTGGAAAACCGAAAAGGTAGCAACGCCGCCCGCAGGGCGTCGGCAACCGACGTCATACCGAGGCTCGTCACCACAAAGAAACGAAGCTTCGACCTCAAGTCCGCTCACTCGGGAGCATGGACGACGGGTTGGGAGATCATCACTTCGGCTGCGGCACTGCACACACGCCGTTCTTTGCCAGGGGGAAGGATGCTCCGGCGAGGTATTTCGCGATTCTGCGGAATGGGAAGTCCTGCCGGCTGTCGTTGGCGATCTGCACGATGATCGTTCGTGTCGGCGGATGCACATAGATGCGCTGCCCGGCATGTCCATCGGCGTAGAAGTCGCGTTCGCGATCCCACTCGACCATCGGAATCCACCAGAGGTGGTTGTGCTGCATGCGCCACCACGTCCTCACCTCGGGTTCGGTGCGTGTGCGATCGAGCGTCGTCGATGCTTCCACCCATTCGCGGGGGAGAACCCGTGTCCCGTTCCAGTCGCCGCCATTGAGGTACAAACGGCCGAAGCGCGCCAGATCGTGAACGGTGGCGTTGAAGCCGGTCGAGACTTTCTCCAGGCCGCCGGGCCGGTCGAGGCTCCACGTGGCGTCGCGTTCGGTCCCGATCCGCTGCCATACGTCGCGGGCAAACTGACTGGAGATCGTCTCGCCGGTGGCACGCTCGAGCACGCGTCCGAGGAGCTCGGTGTCGCTGTCCTTGTAAGCCCATCGCGTTCCCGGTGCCTCCTCACGCTTCAGTTGCGCGAGCAGCGGGCGGAGATCCGTCCCGTATTGGAAGCGCGCATCGTCGGAACGGAGGTCGTGCAGAGGGTGTCCCGTGGTGCGGCTGTAGCGGAATCCGGAATGCATCGTCAGAAGTTGGCCGACCGTCACGTTCTCGAAATCTGGATTCCCTGCGTACTCGGTCAAATACTTCGTCACGGGATCTTCCAGGCGGAGCTTCCCTCTCGCAACCGCGAGGCCGACGAGGCTCGCGAAGACCGATTTCGAAGCGGAGAAGACGTTCCACAGAGTGCCGGCGGAAACGCCGGGGGCGTAGTGCTCATAGACGACCGCGTCATTCTGGATGACGAGGAACGCGAGCACGCTGCGTCGCTTGAAATAGTCGTTCAGCGGACGCCACGCGCCATCCACATCGTGAACGCAGATGGAGTCGAGATCCTCACGCCCATGCGCTTGTCCGAACACGAACGGCTGCGCGGCGCTGGGGACCGCTCTCGA
>DASWGL010000185.1:0-2512 GCA_036393735.1 Gemmatimonadaceae bacterium
TCCACTCCGTCGTAGAATGAGCTCACGATGATTCGTTCGTCGCGGCCGTGCGCGCGGATGTCATCGATATCGATGAATACTCCGCTGACTCCGTAGGTCGGGATCCCGGCTGCACGCAGGTAGGCGCCATCGGTTGCTCCCGTCTCCATCAGCGGGATTACCGGCACGCCAGGCCACAATCGGCGAGTGACTTTCTCCACCGGAACCATCACCTCCGGCATGAGCGGCGATGGGCTCGTAGGTATTGCGCTTCCATCATTGATCGCTGTGATGTGCACTGAGTCGTCCGCCACGACGCGAACCAACTCGGCCCTGATTTCGCCGGGGGTTTCTCCCGGCATTATTCGGCAGTTGACCACCGCTCTCGCCCTCTGTGGAAGAGCATTGGGAGCGTGGCCACCCTCAATCATTGTTGGGACACAAGTTGTTCGCAGCTGAGCGTTTAATACGGGCGAGATCGAGAGGCGCGCCGCGCTGGCTGAATCGTTCCGGTTCCTCGAGATCGCGCGCATATCAGATTCGACTTGCCCCGTCTGGAGTTCGGCCAGGCGCTCGAAGAAGACACGCGTCGTCTCAGTGAGCCGGACCGAAAAATGAAAGCGTGACACGCGACCAACGGCGTCAGCCAACTGTGCTATGGCGTTATCGGGTGTAGGCAGCGAGCTGTGTCCACCTTTGTTGGTTACCTCGAGAGCGAAGGATTGATAGAGCTTTTCGCTCGTCTGGACTCCGCGAAGCAGGCGCTTGCCGTTCTGGATCTCGGGATCACCCGAGTCGACGTTGAGCGCGAACGCGGCGTCGATGAGGTCGCGGTGATTCTTGAGCAGCCAATCCATCCCATTGTATCCGCCTCCGCCTTCCTCGCCCGCCGTGAGCGCGAGTATCAGGGTTCGTTGCGGTGCTACGTTGTTCCGTTTCATGCGGAGCAGCGCGGAAGCGAGTGTTGCAGCGCCGTCCTTGATGTCACTCGTTCCTCGGCCGTAGAAAAAGCCGTCTTTCTCCGTGAGTTTGTAAGGGTCGAGCGACCAATCCGATCTGAGCGCCTCCACCACATCGAGATGGGCGATGAGGAGAATCGGCTTGAGCGTCTTCGAGGTGCCCTGCATGCGGACGATGACGCTCGAATCCTTGTCGCCGGCGGGGCCGAGCACTCGAACATCACTGGCGGGAAATCCGGCCGCTAGAAAACGCCTCTCGATCGCGTGCGCTGCCGGCGTGGTGCTTCCTCCCTTGTAGGAGGAGTTGATCTCGATCAGCTCCTTGAAGATCTCGCGGGCCGCGGTCTGGTCGGGGGTGAGCGCGGTTTGCGCCCGGAGCGAAGCAGCTGAAAGGCAGAAGAGGCAAAGGAACGGGATCCGAGATCTGAGAGGCATAGGGCAAAGAAACGGGATCCGAGATCTGAGAGGCATAGGGCAAAAGAACGGGATCCGAGATCTGAGAGGCATAGATGTTAGTTGTTGGTCACTGCGCTACCGACTTGTCTCTGCGCAGCTCGGGGATATGCAGATCGGGATACGGTACACGCGCCGAAGAGGGATGCAAGGGATGTCTTTTGATCGCGACCAAGTGATGCCGGTTGCGTGGCTCGGTCATTTACGTTCCGTGCATGTCAGCAGCGCGGCAGGTCATGGGACGCAAAGGCGAGCGAGTGGCCGAGCGGTGGCTTACGGTTCACGGTTGGGAGATTACCGAGCGGCGCTTTAGAAATGGGCGCCGGGACATCGATCTGGTCGCAACCAGAGCGGAGCGCGAGGGGACGGGCAGAACGGTGGCGTTCGTCGAAGTGAAGACACGCGCGTCGGACGATTTCGGCGGCCCCGTCAGCGCCGTCAACTGGCGGAAGCAGCGCGAGCTCAGTCGTTCCGCGAAGGTCTGGATGTCGCGCTTCGAGAGGCCGGGCGACACCTTCCGATTCGATGTCATCGGGGTCATCCTTGAGGCGGAGAAAGTTCGCGTCCAGCACATCGAAAACGCCTTTCTCCTTCATGGAACAAGCTAATGCGCGATTTTTGCGCTCAGGTGCGGAAAATCGTTTCTCGATCTTGCCGAATTTGGTGTAGCTTCGTATTTTCTTCGGGTACCGGGTAGTGGCGGATCTGCCTGCCTACCAGGGCTTAAACGTCTAACGACAGGGTGAGCGAGATGGCTGTTTCCACGGGTCAGGAAGACAAGAAGAAGGCGTTAGGCCTGGCGATCGCGCAGATCGAGAAGAACTGCGGCAAGGGCGCCATAATGAAAATGGGCTCGACCGATCGCGTTCGCGTCGAGTCGATCTCGACCGGCGCAATCAACCTCGATGCGGCGATCGGTGTCGGCGGAATCCCGCGTGGCCGCGTGACCGAGATTTACGGTCCGGAATCGAGCGGCAAGACCACGCTCTGCCTCCACGTCGTCGCCAACGCCCAGAAAGCGGGTGGGACGGCTGCCTACATCGACGCCGAGCATGCGCTCGACACCGACTACGCGATCAAGCTCGGTGTCGACGTCGAGAACCTTCTCGTCTCGCAGCCGG
>DASWGL010000186.1:0-2802 GCA_036393735.1 Gemmatimonadaceae bacterium
CAAGCCGTTGGAATGGTAAACGATCACCTCGTCGAGTGCTTCCGATACCGCGAAGTCGGCAAGGCTTAGTTTGATCAAACACAAGCAGCGGTCAGCGAAACTGAATCGATTCGTGGCGTTGCTTGCAGCGCGGACAGACGAACTCGAGCATTTTGAAACCGAAGGAGGATTTGCGAACGCGAAGCACCTTTACCGAGGATGAATCGACCAGCTCACCGTTGCATTCGAGCCACACGCTCTCGCAGTCGTCTCCGGGGCTCGTATACGACTGGTCTCGGGTGTCGAGCTCGCGCCAGACACGCTCGAACGTCGCACGGATGTCGGTCGCCACGCTTGGCGTGTACTCGAAGTCAGGATCGAGGATGGATTTCATGTCCGAGCTCCTTGGAGTGCTTGCGGTCACGCCGCGTGCGACAGCGCGGTGATGTCCACATTGAGTCGCGGGTTGCTTGCGCGCATCCGCGACTCTCGACGCTCAGAGGAGGCCGAGCGTTGATGCTCGATAGACCGCTTGGGCCCGGCTCTGGACCGTCAGCTTCCAAAAGATGCGTTTCGCATGCGACTTGACGGTCTCGGGAGCGATACTCAATTGGCGGGCGATCCGTTTGTTGGACAACCCATGGCCCATCAGCAGTACGACCGTTCGTTCGCGCGCCGACAGGCGCACGCCCGAATGCCGCATCTCCTCCGATTCTTTCGCGTTGTTCGCTAGCGCGATCTCGGATTCGTACGATGCCGCCGGAAGCGACGCTGGCGGTGACTCTGCGGAAAGCGCCAACCCGAGCGAACTGTCCATATCCACTGCTCCTTTGCACCATTAGGAAGCACCGGTGCCCAACCCTCATTCGGCATGCTCTTCCCCGCCCGCCATCCAGCCCCGGATGTACGGCGGACAGTTGCGAAGCACAATGCCCTGACCTTCGCACCGGCGCAGGAAACGGACGGCCTCACGATCGACGAGAACCAAGTCCTTGAGGTCCAGTACGATGGACCGGCCTGCCGGTTCCACCGCGAGCAGCTGGAGCAGCTCGCCTACGTTGTCGGGTTCAAGTCTGCCGACCACGGTGAACACCACGTCGCCGTTTGCCTTGCGCTGTATCTTCAGCATAGGTTTCGCCTTGCAGAAGACACCGCAATTCCCGGGCCAACCGCAAGCCATTGAATCTACAGCGATTTACCTAGCTGATCACTGGCGAGAGTTCGCCAATGGTGAAATGCTGGACAACCGGAACTGACTAATCCCGCGCCGGTCGCGGTCGAAAGCGATTCTTGTTGATCCCCAGCGCGCGGATTTTCGATTCGAGCGTCGAGCGGGGCATCCCGAGCCGTGCCGCCGCCCCCGATGGCCCGAACACCTGCCCGCTGCTCGCGCGTAGCGCCTCCTCGATGATCGCCTTTTCGTGAACGGCGAGCGAGCTGGACAGCGGGAGCCGACTCTCGATCGCACGTCCCGCTGAGAGCCAGCTTTCATCGACCGTGAATTCGTCGGTCTCACATAAGATGACCGACCGCTCAATCACGTTTTGCAGCTCTCGCACATTCCCTGGCCATGGATACGACTGAAGGTGATCAAGTGTCCGCTTATTGACGCGTCGGAGCGCCTTACCCGCCTTCCGCGCGTAGCGATCGATGAAGTACTCCACCAACACGCGAATGTCTTCTTTGCGTTCCCGCAACGGAGGCATCTCCAAGGGAAACACGTTCAGCCGATAAAAGAGATCCTGGCGGAACGTCCCACTCGCCGCGGCGGCATTCAAATCACGATTCGTGGCAGCGATGACGCGCACGTCGACTTGAATAGGTTGTCTGCCCCCAACGCGCTCAAATTCCCGCTCCTGCAGCACCCTCAGCAACGCGACCTGTGTGTCGGGCAAGAGTTCGCCGACTTCATCCAGAAAGATCGTTCCACCGTCGGCCAGCTCGAAGCGACCGAGTCGCCGCTGCGTGGCTCCCGTGAAGGCGCCCTTCTCATGCCCGAACAGTTCCGAGGCAATCAGCTCGCGTGGAATGGCCGCGCAGTTCACGGCCACGAACGCCCTTGAGGAACGGCGGGACTGCTTGTGGGTCGCGCGCGCAACGAGTTCTTTACCCGTGCCGGTCTCGCCGGTGATGAGAACCGTCGAGTCGGTGGCTGCGACCTTTGATACTCGTGAAAGCACGGCGGTCAGTGCCGGCGACGTGCCAACGATCTCCTCGAACATCGAGGTCTTGTCGATTTCCTCTCGCAGCGCGACGTTTTCTTGTTGCAGTTTCTCCTCAGCCCTCTTGCGGTCTTCAATATCGGTGTATGCAACATACCAACGCGTGATCTGTCCCTTGTCGTCGCGCACAGGGTTGTACCGAGCGAGAAACCAACGATAACTTCCATCTGCTTTCCGTAGCCGCACCTCGAACTCGTAAGCGCCACTTGATAAAGCATGATCCGCATAGGTCTTCAGCCATTTCGAATCGTCGGGATGACATTCAGCGCCAAGGCTCCCTTGCCGCCATTCATCGAGACTGGTACCAAGGTAATCGAGCCCAGTTCGGTTTATATGTAGACGTTCGCGGTTGGGACCGAAAACCGCGACAAACTGAGGCGTAAAGTCCAGCATCTGCCGGAGCTCCATTTCACTTCTGCGCAGTTCCTCCTCTGCTCGTTTACGCTCAGTGATGTCAATCACAGTACCCACAAATTCAACGAGATGGCCGGACGTGCTCAGAACTGGATGACCTACGACATGAATGTCCCTGACGGGGCCATCCGGATGCACGATGCGGTAGTCCGCCTGCCATTCCGCCTTCTCGCGGATAGCCGTCTGG
>DASWGL010000187.1:0-3351 GCA_036393735.1 Gemmatimonadaceae bacterium
GCGATCAGATACGCCTGGCGCTGTGGGTCGTAAGACGCGGACCCGGCGTGTCGCACGCGGCCGACGTCTGCTTGCGAATCAAAGGCGCCGACAGCAGTCTGGGCGCCAAGGGTGGTGCCGAACACGGCGAAACTGATCGCAACAGTCATCCTTCCCGTCCGCGGCACGCGCTTCATAACGATCTCGTTTATTGGTTCGAGGACAATTCTACGCGCTTGGGCAGCAAACGCGAGGTGGCTTACTTAGGCGATAATCGACGCCTTCGCGCCGCACTGACGACATCTCGTATGGCCTCTGCAACGAGATCCGGTTGGTAGAGATGGATATCGTGATCGCTGTTCGTCGCGATGATCAATCTGCCCGCCGACGACAGCTCGGCGAGATCCGCCTCGCGCTGATTTAATACAGCGTTGGTTCTGAGGCCGCGCCTCATCACAATCAAAGGGAGATCGCCCAGCGAGTGTAACGTGCCGAGGCGACGATTGCGCAGAGCCACGAACTCTTCACGCCACGATTCGGCGGTGATCCACGAGTGCGGCATGTCGATGCGTGAGAGCCATTGCCGCGCGGCCCACAGGTAGGCGCGCTGGAGGTCGGGAGGCAGTCGATCGTCCGGCTCCTCGACCTTAGTGGGCAGCTCGCGAGGAGGCGGCGGATTTTTTATATATGGCGCGTACACCGAGGCGAGAGCGTCGTAAGTGAGGAAGACGCCGGCGGTAGATTTTCCATTCCACAGATATTCCAGATCTTCCTCGGGCGTCGCGTCCACAAGTACGAGACCGACTACGTCCATCGGGTACCGTCGCTGGTACGCGCGCACGTACATGCCGCCGATGGACTGACCTACGAGAACATACGGCGCTAATACCGACGCAGAGCGGAGCAACAGATGGAGATCATCCATCGTCTCCTCGACCGTATTCTCCTCGGGGCCGCGGTCGCTCCACGCGATACCGGCGCGGTCGTAGGTGCAGATTCGTGTGAACGCGGCCACTTTGCTCTGCACGAGTGCCCATTCCATTGAGAAGCCACTGCTACCGTTCTCAACGACTACTGTCGGAGCACCGCTGCCTGTGCAATTGATGTGAAGCCGTCGTCCGCCGATGTCTACGAGCCGACCAATTGGTGGTGGTGCAGCGGAACTGTCTTGCGCGTATCCCGCCGATGGAACCGACAACACCAGAATGCCGATGACTGACAAGTTGCGTGCAGTCGACACAAAACGGATACGCATGGAATCTCCTGATGGCCCGGACGGCCTCAGGACCGCGGCGCGAGCTTCCCCAGTTCTTTCCATGTGACGAGAATGACGTGGTTGTCCTGTAGTGCTTTCTTGAACTCGGGGCTGGTCATGACGTCGTAGTCGTGTTGACGCCACGCCGAGCCGTAGGGCTCGTGGTTAACGGTCACCGCTTGGAGCTCGCTGTCGTCGTGACCGAGATGGACGATCATTTCAGTGAGACCGGGCTTGAGGCCGGCGATCGACTTCAGGTAGAACTCCTTCCACTGCTCGCGAGGAACCTCTGGTCCGGCGATGATCACGGCATCGAGCAGAACGTCCTGAGTCGAGATCCCCGCCTGAGGCGCGGCGAGCGCGCTGCCTTTGACGGCGAGAAAGGGGAGATGATAGTCGTGGGCTACCTTGACATACGTAGCAATGAGCTCGGGCGTCGTGAAAAGAGAGCCCATGTGGCTATCGAGATGTGTCGGACGAATCCCGACCGCCAAGGCTCGGTTGATTTGCGCGCGGAGCTCTCGGTCGACCTCGAGTGGCTTCGCCCTCGCCGCGACGAGCTTCTCATCGTTTGGAAAAGTACCGGCTGAATCGAGCAGGCTCGGAATCTTGTCCGAAGGCGAGACGCTGCCCCAGCGATACGTTTCCCATTCGCTGGTCAGCGTGAGATGCAGGCCGAGGTCCGCATTTGGATGCGCCCTCGCGTAGGCGGCGACCTCGGTGACCCAGGGAGTCGGCATCATGATGCTCGCTGACGACACCGCGCCCTTGTCGAGCGCGTCGAAGCTTGCCGCATCGACGGAGTGAGCGGCGCCGAGATCGTCCGCGTGGAGAATCAGCAGCTTGGCGTCGGCGGGATACCCAAGTCGTTCGGCGATGGTCCTTGTCTGGGCAGGAAGCGTTGATGCGAGAACGAGCAACAGTACTGACGACCGTAGCAGCGGCTGCATGGGAAGCCTCTGAAATCGGAAAGGAATCGAGGACGGCATCGTGATATAATATGTTGGGTACTCACACGGTGCCGATTCGTCATCAACGCTCAGCCGCGACTCACATGACAAAATTCGCGAACATCCTCGAAACCGTAGGCAAGACTCCCGTTGTCAGGATCAACAAGCTCGCGCCGCCCAATGTCAATCTCTACGTCAAGATCGAAGCGTTCAATCCGCTCGGCTCGGTGAAGGATCGACTCGCTCTCGGCATCATCGAAGACGCCGAGAAAAAGGGCGCGCTCAAGCCGGGACAAACCGTGTGCGAGGCGACGAGCGGCAACACCGGGATCGGACTCGCGATGGTATGCGCGGCAAAAGGTTATCCGCTGGTGGTGACCATTGCCGAGTCGTTCAGCGTCGAGCGACGCAGGCTCATGCGCTTTCTTGGCGCGAAGGTCATTCTCACGCCGGCACCCGAAGGCGGAACCGGAATGGTGAAAAAGGCAAACGAGCTCGCCAAAAAGAACGGGTGGTTTCTGACGCGGCAATTCGAGAACGAGGCGAATGCCGACTACCATTCGAAAACTACGGCGAGAGAGATCGTTAACGATTTCGCCGGTGAGCGGCTGGACTACTGGGTGACAGGATTCGGAACCGGCGGCACGCTCAAGGGTGTCGGTCGTGTTCTCGCGAAGGAGCGGCCGGAGGTGAAGATCATCTTATCCGAACCCGCCGACGCGCCGATGGTCACCAGTAAAACGCCACAGGAGCGAAATGCCGACGGGTCACCCAAGTCGCGGCACCCGGCGTGGAAGCCGCACCCGATCCAGGGTTGGAGTCCCGATTTCATTCCGAAGCTCACGGGCGACGCGCTGGAGATGGACCTGGTGGATCGCGTAATCACTATACCCGCCCCGCAGGCGATGCAGTCGAGCAGACAGCTTGCGCAGAAGGAAGGAATCTTCGTCGGTACTTCGGCGGGCGCGACATTCGCCGCCGCGCTCGAGATCAGCAAAGACGCGCCGAAAGGCACGACGATTCTCGCCATGCTTCCCGACACTGGCGAGCGGTATCTGAGCACGCCGCTGTTCGCGGACATCCTGGCCGAGATGAACGAAGAGGAGATGAAAATCGCCGCCTCGAGCTGAGTCGGACGCGGGTACGGATCGCCGCTATAGAACTTTC
>DASWGL010000188.1:0-2965 GCA_036393735.1 Gemmatimonadaceae bacterium
CCCGTGTTGCCGCCGGCGCGACGGTACTCACGATTCTCGATCACGCCGTCGACGACCATCCTGCCCCCACCGCCGGTGATGACGTAGAAGTCCGACACACCCTCATGCTGCTCCACGTCGTCGTAATGGCTGAGAATGCCGGTCAGGTTGCCCGGAATCTGTTGCTCGTAGTACGCACGGAAGTTTGACCCGATGTTGTGCGTCCGAAATCGCTGGCTCTGGAAGGTCGGACCTCCGGCGGGGGCGGTGCTTCCTCCCCAACCTTGGGTGCCTCGGGCAGGATTTGCCTTGAACGCCGCCAGGCGCGCTTCGTAGATCTTGTGAAAATCGTCGACGCTCCAGTACATCGGCTTGTTGGGCTCATCGGGGTAAATCGGTGGACGTCCTTGTCCCTGCGTTGCTTGCCCTGGTTGACCCAGCCCGGCCCGAGGCACCGGGCCCGGGGCCGGGGCCGCGATCGTCCCGGATACGTAGCCGACCAAGGCGCTCAGCAGCAGTACCATGGGGGCTGTTCGCCTCATCCTCAAACCCTCCTTTGTGCAACCGTCACGACCCATAACTCGCGGAGTATCCTACACTCCATGACCCGCCCTGCGACCGACTACGAAAAGTTCGTCAATACTGAGGCGCTTCTCGCCTGCCAGCGTCCCCTTGAGAGCCTGGTCAACTCCCACGAGCTCTTCTTTCAGGTGGCTCATCAAGTGATGGAACTCTGGATGAAGGTCATCACGTACGAGCTGGGAGTCGCGATGGAGGAAATCGAACGCGACCGGCTGGCGGAGGCCACGCTGCGACTCCACCGCGTGCGCGAAATCGAGCGCGTGCTCGTCGATCAGATGTGGATCATGGAGACGCTTTCACCAGCGGACTACCATCCGATTCGCATGACGCTTGGACACGGCAGCGGCCAGGAATCGCCTGGTTTTAACTCAATCCTGCGACTCGCGCCTGATCTGTACGCCGCTTTCCAGAAGCGCCTCCATCATGGGGGATTGACGCTGCTCGATGTGCACAAAGACCGCCATACGCATGACGTCCTCTACGCGCTCGTGCAGGGGCTGATGGATGTCGATTCGTGGTTTCAGCGCTTCCGCGAAGCGCACTATCACCTGGTGAAACGGGTCATCGGGTCGGAAGTCCGATCCCTCAAGGGCATTCCGGCGTCACGGCTCGAGCACACCTCGAAGGAGCCTCTCTTCCCCGACCTCTGGAGCGTCATCAACGAGGTGACGCGGATGGACTGGCCTGGCTGACATCTGTGTTATCCTGAGCCAGCCTTCTCCCAGCGGGCCCGACGCAACCAATTTCCGGGGACAAGAGATCTCTATGGTCAGCAGACCCGCTATTTGCATGTACGCTTTCGTTTCGATCGCCGCAGTTTTCGCGATCGCCGCGACGCCAGCTCGAGCGCAGTTCAAGCCGAGGCCGCTTAACGATCCTGCCACGGGTGAGACGTACCACATCGAAGGATTTGCCGGCCTGTGGTGGCCGACCGCCGACATCTCCATCACGAGCGGAGGATCGGGATCCCTGACGGGGATTATCGGCACGCAAATCGATTTCAAGAACGACCTCGGGCTGACCGATCAGCGTTTTCCCGAAGTGCGGCTCGTGCTGCGACCGGCGAAGAGCCACAAGTTTCGCTTTCAATACATCCCCATCAGCTACACGCAGTCGGCAACGTTGATGCGAGACATCAAGTTCAACGGGCAGCTGTACCGAGTCAATTTGCCCGTCAACTCGTCGCTCGATTGGGGGGCGTACCGTTTCAGCTACGAGTACGACTTCATCGTCAAGAACCGTGGGTTCGGCGGCTTCATCCTCGACGCTAAATACACCGATGTGCAGGCAAGCCTTGCGACGCCTGTTGCGAATCTGAACGAGGTCGCCAGGGCACAGGCGCCGATTCCAGCGCTCGGCGGGATCGTCCGCGTCTACGTCGTGCCGAACATCTCAATCACCGGCGAGGTCACCGGCTTCAAGCTTCCCAAGGTCAGCGATCGGTACGACGGGCACTATGCGGACTTCGACATCTACGGGACAGTCAACGTCACCAATAATGTGGGGGCGCAGTTCGGCTATCGGCTGCTCGATGTCGGATACCTTGTGAAGAATGACACGGGCAGCCTGACGCTGAAGGGCCTGTACTTCGGAATCGTCGCGCGATATTGAGCATCAGTGAATCGAGCCGACCGGCACGAGCTTAGCCATCCGACGGTCGGCTTCCCATAACGTTTCGTCGCGCTTACAGAAGCAGAACCGCAACTTGGTGCGGCCCGCCTGCGCGCTCTTGTAGAAGCTGCTGCCTGGCACCGCGGCGACGCCAACGTCCTTCACCAGGTATCTCGCGAACTCCACGTCATCGCCGAACCCGAACGCGCTGATGTCGGTCATGATGTAGTACGCGCCGAAGGGCTTATAGCAGGTGAAGTGATGGCGCTCGAGAATATCGAGCAGCATGTCACGCCGTACTCGGTACCCCGCGGCCAGATCCAGATAGTACTGATCGGGTAGCGCGAGCGCCACCGCGCCGGCTTCCTGCAAGGGGGCCGCCGCGCCGACGGTGAGAAAATCGTGGACCTTCCTGATGGCGCCGGTCAGCGAGGGGGGTGAAATGGTCCAGCCGACGCGCCATCCGGTGACGCTGTAGGTCTTTGACAAACCATTCATGGTCACGGTGCGATCGGCCATTCCGTCTATGATTGCTATCGGAACATGACGATGGCCATCGTAGATGATGTGCTCGTAAATCTCGTCGGAGATCGCGATCGCGTCCCACTTGCGGCACAGGACCGCGATCGCCTCGAGCTCGTCGCGCGTGAATACCTTGCCCGTCGGGTTGTTCGGCGTGTTGAGGATGACGGCTTTGGTCTTGTCGTTGAACGCCGCGGCGAGCTCGCCTGGATCGAACGTCCAGTTCGCCCCGAGCGCAGCAGAGGGGTCCGTTCCGAGCGATGTCGAGGGG
>DASWGL010000189.1:0-11301 GCA_036393735.1 Gemmatimonadaceae bacterium
CGCGAGTTCAACTACTCAGAAACCGTCTTCGTTTTTCCCCCGCAACAGAGCACGAATACCCGCCGCGTGCGCATCTTCACTCCGCGGGCGGAGCTCCCGTTCGCGGGACATCCCACGGTGGGCTGCGCGTTCGTCCTCGCGTCGATTGGAGAGATTCCGCTCAACGGCGCAGAAACTCGAATCGTGCTAGAGGAAGGCGTGGGACCGGTACCTGTGCTCATTCGCGCCAAAGACGGAAAGCCCATCTTCGCGCAGCTCACCTCCGCGCAGCTCCCCGAAATCAACGATCCGCCGCCTCCGCCGGAGACGCTGTGCGAGATCCTCTCGCTCGAGCCGAGCCACATAGTGGCGGACGACATGATCGAGCCCGAAGCGGTGTCGTGCGGGGTGCCCTATCTCTTCATCCCGATCAAGAAGCCCGAGATGCTCTCGTGGGTGAAGGTCGACATTGCCAAATGGGAACAGGGGCTGCGCGACTACTGGGCGCCCGAGATGTTCGTTTTCAGCGTGGACGATTGGAGCAACATCTTCGAGGGCGGCCACATCCGCGCGCGAATGTTCGCGCCCGGACTAGGCATTGGTGAAGATCCGGCAACCGGCAGCGCCTGCGCGGCGCTGGCCGGGTTCCTGGCGCTCCGCGCAGAGACGCGCGACGGAACGCTGCGCTGGAGTGTCGATCAGGGCGTCGAGATGGGAAGACCAAGCCGGCTCGAGCTGGAAGTCGATCTCAAGCGGGGACAGCTTGCCGCGATAAGAGTGGGCGGCTCCTCGGTGCTCGTCAGCTCGGGAACGCTGCACGTCGAAGGCGACGCCTAGGCCCTACTCGAGGTAGTGGTAGAGCCCGAACAGCGCCATGCCGGCGCCACCGATGATGATGATCGTTCCGGCGGTGTCACCAACTAGCGCGCCTACAATCATCGCACCCACCCCGACGACCATGAGCGCTACATCCTGTCCCTGATGCGGACGGACCGGAGCCGTGACCTTCGTCGACGCGTCAACTTTCGCCTCGTTCACGCGAAATCCGACTGCCGCCGCTTGCAGCGTAGGACCTTTTACAGAACTTGGAGCCGGCTGCTGGGCGCCAGACGCGGCGGGGAGTATAACTATAGCACAGAAACAGATTGCCAGAATGCGCATTTGGTTCTCCATTGAAGGCGGGAAGAAAACTCCGCGGAAGCGCTCAATCGCGTATTCCGTTACCCGCACAGTTTGGGGCGATCTGCGGCAATAAACGTGCACGCCGTCACCGCGCTACCGCCCCATCAAGAAGAACTACCGGTCGTAGCTCCTGCCGCGGCGGTCGCGATGGCGCTCCGTGATGTCGACTGTTCCTGACACCTCGGCGTAGTCGATGCGCCCGCTCCCCTTCGATTCGACTCTGAAGTCCTTGCCGACCTTGTTCACTTCGATGCTGCCCGATCCATCGTGCTGCACGATTACCGAGCCGCGCACGTCCGTGGCGTAGATGCCGCCGGAGCCATCGCTCTCGACCGTGAAGGACCCGGTTACGTTGCGGACGTTGATGTCGCCAGAGCCATCGTTCACGTTCAAATCGCCGCCGACGTTCTCGATCGTGAGATCACCCGAGCCGTCGGTAATGCGGACCGATCCGGCGGCGCCGATCACGGAAAACGATCCGGAGCCATCGGTCGCGTCCAGCGAGCCGACGTTCGCGATCTTCGTATCGCCGCTGCCGTCGCTGACGTCGGCGTTGATGCCTTGGGGAACCTCGATCACGAGATCGAGTGAGGCGGAGTAATTGTCGCCGTTGTAATTCCGTTCATCGTCCGGAATATCCGCTTTGATGAACACCACATCGCCTCGCCTCTCGGCGATCAGTTTGATCCTGGCGAGGAATTGCTGCGAAGATGACCGGGCCGTGCCGGTTACCTGCACCTGCCGCAGGCCGGCTCTCCCTTCGACGCGGAGCAGTCCCGCACCCGCCTCCACCTCGACGGATTTTGCGCCCGCTGCGTCAACCACCGCATTCCTCGGCGCCGTATATGGACTGGACCACTGCGCGTGTGCAGTCGAGCCGATTAGAAAAGGCGCGGCCGCGAAGGCTGCACCGCGAAACTGTCGCTTCATTCAGAACTCCATTCGGGTGTGACAGGGTTAGACAACCCCTGCCACCCTTACGGTTTGAAGGGAGTCCGGTTTCAGTCCGGCGGCTACGGCGCAGTACCGAGCTTCCAGATCCCGTTGAGCATGTCGGAGGCGTAAACGCGCGAGCCAACCAGCTGCACACCCCATATATAGACGGGTCCCACACCGTTGGGCCCGTGTGCGAGCTCCCGACCCATTTTGGCCAGGTCGCAACGCCCGAACGAATCCTTGTCGGCGTCAGCACAGCTCGACAGATCGCCGGTGATGTCGATCGCCCGCACGCCGCCATTGTAGTAGGCGGCATAAAGAATTCCGCGATTCTCGTCGACCGAAAAGTTGTGCGTACCCGCCCCATCTACGTGAAAGAACGCAACCTCGCGCGGTGATGCGAAATTGCTGACGTCGACGACGTGAATGTCACCGCTGGCCGAGACGCCGATCGCACCGGGCCCTTCCTCGCCGACAAACGCGTACCGCTTCTCTCCGTTGAGGGCGTTGTGAAACCACCAAACGTTGTGAGCATGGCCCCCAACCGTTGTGACGTTGCCCAGCACGATCGGATTCGCAACGGTGCCACTTCCCACGCCGCCAATATCCCAGATCGTGATTCCCTGATTCCAGAGAGCAGTGATGAGAATTCCATCTCGTACGTAAACGTCATGCACGTACGGACTCCCCATCGCGGCAGTAAAGACCTGGGTGGGTGCGGCTGGGTTGGTCAGATCGACGATCACGAGACGGGCGGCACTTCCGCTGCCTGGATCGACGCAAAGGAACGCGTACAATTTTCCGTTCACGCGCTGAACTTCGGCGGTGTGCACTCCGGGATCTGTGAGCGCCGTGGTGTAGCGCGAGATGAGCTGCGGCTTCACCGGATTCGCGAGATCGTAAATCATTATCGAGCCTGGCGAGAACTCAGTGGCGACGATCAATAACTGGCCATCGTCGCTCGCCTGAATGTCGCCGAGGGTACTCGCACTGGGCACGATGAGGGAATCGATAAGCGTCGGTACGTTGCCCGAGACATCCCAGATCTTTACCGCGTTCCCCGGAGCATTGCGAAACCCCCAGGTCGTCGTGTAGGCGACGTTCCCCTGCACCCAGATCTCTCCCGTGTAGCGCTCCGAAACCTGCCCGGCACCGACTACGGCGAGATCTTGTGAGCCCGGGACCGGCGTCACCGGGGTGTCAGATCCGCAGGCCAGCGTAAGGATGGCGCACGTCAGGATGGCGAAGCGCATTCTACATGTCGTCCATCTTCATTCCGCCCATCTTGGCGTTTGGTTTTCGTGTTGCTGCGACACCGTACCGCCCCATTCGCATGTGAGACATCCCGAACGCGAGCTTGGCTCCGAGTGATACACTCCATATGCGATCGGATCCATAGAATTGCCGCGGATCGAATCCCGACGGCTGCAGGGTTGGACTGACGCGCGCGCGTGCCACTTCGACGAACGGCTCCATCGTGACGGATCGTGAATTCACGAGAGAGACGGCGGCGCGCGCAGTGACGATCGTCCAGCGCGAGCGCCCGGCAATGCTGAGATCGGTAGCAGGAATCGGAGTTCTGAACGCGTCGACGAGACGTTGCTCGTCGGGCCGCTCCGTATTTTCGATTCTGAGCGCCCCACTAAACTGGTCGTATCGTGCCCATGTCTCGGCCAGGAGCGACGTGAAGGCGAACGTACGCGTCGATCCGACATAGTCTCCGGTATGCGCCCACTCGAACAGCGCGTAACCCGAATGTTGAACATCCTCGAGGCGGATCGAAGCGCTTTGCTTCCGCTGATCGGCGCCGCCTCCCGCGGGATTCTCCGGCGATTTCACTCGCGCGTAGCTGGTCTGGAACTCTCCCTGCGGCCAGGGGACGTACGTGATCCGGCCGGACCACGAATCCCAGTATCGATTACGATTGGGCGTGTCTCCGGGACCGGTTGGCTCATCGCCATTGAAAGCCGCGCCCTCGAAGATCAAGCCGCCAGTGCGCAGCGCACCGATAGCGACGGCGCGCTCCAGGATCTGCGCCAGATGATGGTTGATCGGATACTTCTCGAACGGACGCGCCATCGGGTCGTCGGTACCGAAGGGCGCAAAGCCCTTCCCCACCGTGATGGAAACGCCACTCGCGCCGTCGCTGCGGAATCTCTTGGCCGATGTAAGGACCAGTTCGTGGAGGTAGGTGTGAGGGTGTCGTCGATCGATGTATCCCTCCCCGGCGATGCCCGCGTTCAGCTCACCCCGCTTTAGCGTTGCTCCCTCAAGATTGAGCATCCCTTTCAGCGAGAGCAATTCATTCCACGGGTCGAGCTCGGTCATAATTGCAGGCTGGGTCAGGTAGCCCTCAGTCAGAGCCCGACCTTGAATCGCGGGCGACTCGCGCGTCACCACTCCGATTGCCTGAGCGCCTACGTCGAAAACGTCGCCGGCGTGTTGACCGACCTGCGCCCTGGCGGTCGGAGGAAGGAGGAGCGCGAGCAGAGTCGCCCGGAACAACACGTGGACCGCTATGCGCAAACGCGGGCTTCCCCCAAAACCGCGGCCGAGCTCAGTGAAAGGGGCGGATTGCAATCGCAATAGCTAGCCGTGGAATGGTCCGGGATGTAGACTTTGTGACGTCTGGCGGTCGTGATTGCTGACTCGTATCGCGCCGCCGACAACTCGCATCCCGTTCGGTTAGTAGTTTGCAGTTCTTTCGAAATATCGCACCGGGGATTCAACCATGCTCGTTCGAGCAAGAGTCGCAACTTTGACGATTACCACCGCGGCGTTTCTTGCGGCTGTCGGTCAAGTTGCGCGCGCGCAGCAGCCTGCGCCTCCTTCCGCGGCGGTACCCGCCGGCCCCGCGGTGAACGACGTCGCGCCTGATTTCACGCTCGCCGGCGCCGACAAGTACGGACTTCTCAAGACACCGGTCAGACTTTCCGACTATCGTGGTCGCACCGTCGTTCTCGCGTTCTTCTACCAGGCGCGAACGAAGGGCTGAACGATTCAAATGGAGGCGTACCGTGATCAGTACGCCACGCTCTTCAACAACGGCCGGAACGTCATCGTCCTCGGCATCAGCGTAGATCCCGACACCGCGCTCGCGTCGTGGGCGCACGACGAGGATTTCCCCGTGCTCTTCGCCAGCGACCCGGGCGGAAAAGTCGGCCAGCTGTATGCTGCGTACGATGCCAAGAACAAACTGGACAACCGATCACTGTTCGTGGTCCGCCCCGATGGACACATCGCATATGTGACGAAGCCGTTCAAGGTTCTCACACCTTCGGCGTACACAGATCTGGCAGCGATCGTAGACAGTCTGGCCCCGCCACCAAAGGCGGAGTCGACTAAGTGAAAAAAAAAGAGCCGCGGATCGATCCGCGGCTCTTTTTCTTTCTGTCACAGGTGCCGAAAGTTTACTCGAACGCTATAGCGCCTTCTTGAGCGCAGCCGCCAGATCCTGTTTTCCCCCGAGGCCGGTGTAAACCACGCGTCCCGTCTTGTCGATCACGACCACGTAGGACGTGGCTGGAGCGTCGAAAGCGCCCGCCGCCTTCCCTTCGACGTCGTAGAAAGTGTCGTGCGGCAAGGGATGCGCGGCGACCCACCTCCGCACTCTCTCCGGCGACTGATTGATCGCCACCGCGATCGCCATGAATTTCACCTGCTTGCCATACTTCTTCTCGGCGTCGAGCAGCGACGGCATAAGCTCTCGGCAGTTGGGGCACCACGTGGCCCAGAACTCAATCAGCATCGGCGTCTTGCCGATGTAACGCGAGAGGTCAACCTGCTTTCCATCGAGCGACTGGACCGTCACCGCCGGCGCTTGAGCACCGACCTCGATGCCCAGATCCTGAGCAGTCGCTGGAGCGGATACTAAAGTCACAGCGGCCAGAACCGCGATGAGAGAAAGCTTCGACGACGGGAAGGGCGTTAAGAGGTTCATCTGATTCAAATTGTGATTTCGAGTTGGACGTCTTTCAGATGAGGAGCAGTCCCATCTGCACAAGGTAATACTCCGCAACGCCCAACATGATCAATGCGAAGACTCGCTTGATCCATACCATCCAGGCTCCTGCCCTTGGCAGACGGGCGAGCGTGCCGCTGAAAAGCCCCACCAGCACCAGCAGTGTGCACATGCCGAGCGAGAATACGAACAAGTAGATGAATCCGAGCACCCCACTCTTTGTCGCGGTCACCCAGGTCAGTACTGCCGCCATTACGGGAGCCGAGCATGGTGCGGCTACCAATCCGGAGGCAGCCCCCATGACGAACACGCCATAAAGGCTACCTCCTTCACCCGCGGTCGCTGCGCGCGTGAGTAGCCAGGCAGGTACCCGCACCGGGATGACGTCGAGCATCGCCAGCGCCGCGATGATCAGGAGATTCGCCATCGCGAAGTACAGCCACGGGTTGGTGCTC
The DNA here is from genome assembly GCA_036393735.1 of Gemmatimonadaceae bacterium. GTDB lineage: Bacteria > Gemmatimonadota > Gemmatimonadetes > Gemmatimonadales > Gemmatimonadaceae > UBA4720. Next base: position 6,514 of record DASWGL010000189.1, read on the forward strand.
ACCGAGCCGAACAGGGTACCTGAGAGCCCCGCGAACAGTCCGAGCGAAGCGTACGCGAGCGCAAGCCCAAGGACATAGGTAAAGGTGAGAAGCACCGTGCGTGAGCGGGGACGTGGCACGTCCCCTACAGCGCTGCCTCCGACGATGGCCGCTGTAATCGGAATCATCGGATAGATGCAAGGTGCGAGGCTGGTCAACACGCCTGCGATGAAGAGAATCGGAAGCGCGGTCAGCGGGCTCGACGACAGCTGTGTAGAGATATGAGAGAAATCCACGATTGTCCTGAATGCAGAAGAGGGATGCTATTTGGAAGCATCCCTCTTTGCAATCGCCTCGACGCCGCGAAACTACTTTTTGGTCAGCAGCTCCTCGAACAAATCGATCGCGCGCGGATCATGAGACTGTCCCAACCAGAACAAAGCCTTCTTTCGTATCTCCGGATCCTTGTTGGTCCGCGCAACCGAGATGAGTGCTGGAACTCCTTCGTCGCGAGGACGCTGGGATAGCGCGAACACTGCCTGCTCTCGCACGTCGCGATCGACGCTGTTGTCGAGCACGAGGTCCTTCAGGTTCACTGTCGCCGCATCGCCGGCAGCTTGGCCGAGCCAGAACACGGATTGATTCCTGGTGTTGCGGGGCAGATCAGAATTGCGCGCGATCTTGATCAGCGCGGGCCAGATGTTGGCGCTGTCCGCGATCGTAGCGGGGAAGATCGCTTTCTCTCCCATGCTTCCCCTCTCGCTCTGCGCGATCGAGATCAGATAGTCCGCCGCCTCTCCTGCCGGCACTGTTCCGAGGTCGACGACGTCGGATCCGGCAGGCCGCCACCGCCCGCCGACATAGAATCTGAGATCCGTCAGCTCGCCGTTGCGCCGGTCGAGCACGACACGCGCGGGTCCCAGGCTGCAATCTGTTTCCCACTCGACGTCGCGCGACGAATTCCAGTTGTCGCCGCACGTCGTCCTGCCTCGGCCATTGGAGTGCCAGATGGAGTTTCGGCTGCCACAGATTCCCGGCCTCGCGGCGAACGTCATGCGAACCGTGCCGTTCGAGACGCGGGCGACTCTGCTGGCGATGCTCTGGCCAGGCGCGACTGAAGCCCCACCTGCCAGAGCTGCGAGGACGACGGCCGTCATCCCCGCGAGCGATGTCATTCGGAGCGTTTTCATCTGTTGATCAGGTCGATGAGAAACTGTTGCACGCGAGGATCGCGGGACTGTCCGAGCCAAAAGATTGCCTTCTTGCGCAACTCGGCGTCCTTCTCGTTCTTGGCGATGTCGAACATCTTGTCCATCGCGGCGGGATCGTGCTGGCGCTGCGAGAGCACGAAGATGATCTGCTCCTTCATCTCGGTATCGTTCATCCGGTCGTAGAGCTTCGACACCTCCGATATCGCAACGCCCGACTGCCCCGCCCAAAAGAGCGCCTTTTTCCGAAGCTCGATGTCTTCCTTCGGGTTGACTGCGATGTTCATCAGCCACTGCTCGTTCCCAGCTCCACGTTGTTGCGAAAGCGAGAAGAGAATCTTCTCCTTCAGATCTTCGTTGGTCAGACGCGAGTAGAGATTGCGCAGGAACTCGGTGTTCTCCGTCGACCGGCGCTGCCCGAGCCAGAAGATCGCCTTCTCGCGCAGATCGCCGTTCTCGCTCTCACGCGCGGCGAAGTCGCGCAGAGCCTGCTGGGCTCTCGGTTCGTTCTGTTGTGAAAGGGAGAACAAGGCCTTCTCCTTGATACTCTCGTCGCCGTTCCCCTTGAGAATTTCCTCGAGGAGTCCCGTCGATCCCGGGACCTGCGACAGCCAGAACACGGCCTGCTCGCGAACCTCCTGGTCAGGATCGCTGCGCGCCACGCTCATGAGAATGTTCGCTGTCTGGTCGGTTCTCTTCTGGGAAACCAGGAACACCGCCTTCCGACGCAGAGCTACCGAGCATGGATCGCGACGGGCAAGAACCTTTTGCAGAATCGGCATCGCGCGATCCGCGTCCATCTGCAGCAGCGCGTTGAGCGCGGCGATGCGATCGTCGGTGCCCTCGTCCGCATCCGGAGAGCAGTTACGCCCTTGGCCTATCACACGCGTCTCACCGCCGCTGACGTCGCTGTCGCCCTGCGCCTTAAGATCGATTGATGCGGCGCACGGCTCGTCTCCTCGCTTGGCAAGCTCGCCGCAGACACGCGTGAGCAAAGGGTCTCCGTCCTTCTTGGCGATTGCAGGAAACCGCTGCTTCAGCAGAGTCAGACGGTCGCGGGCGGTGCTCAGGTCTTCGTCACCCCCGCTGCGATACAGGGAATACGCCTCGAAGTAGAGCGCCTGTCCGGCATAAGCCGACTGCGGGTACCGCTCGGGAATTCGGTGAAAGATCTCGGCCGCGCGCTTGTAGTCGCCGCGCGACATCGCTTCGCGCGCCAGACGGTAGAGAGAGTCAGCGGGATCCGCTTTTGCCCACGGCTCGGGGGGAAGTGGAGTCGCCTGCTGGTCCAGCGAGGCGAACGTCACCCCCAGGTCCGCTTCGGCAGTAGCCTGACCGAGCGAAGCGACAGAGGAGTAAGAGGATTCGTGGCTGGCCGGAGAGTGACTGACTCCGAAGCCCGCCGAGGAGATTATTGCCGCTACCGTGAGTAGTGTTTTCATTGTCATTGAAGTGGTCTCAACTGCCGCGCTGCGAGCCCGCGGGAATCGCGGTGCGCAGCCTCGTCATTACATGGTCGTGCTGCAAGGTTTTCTCGATCAGCTCGCGATCCTGCGGCGTGCTTCCGGGCGATAGCTGGACGATCTGAACGAGCACGAGCTCGAGATCTTCCAGCAGCGGACGACGCTGTGGATCGTTGGCGACGGGAGAATCCAGTAACAGACGGGTGTTGCTCAAGAGCTCGCGCGCCCATGACCCGAGCTGCGCGTCCATTTGCTGATCAGTATTCGAGCGCGTTCTGAACGAAGTGAGGAGCGCCTCAGCTTCACTGAGGTGTCGAACCGCCGCTAGTTGGTATGCGGAGGCGGGAGTCGAATTGGTCGGAGGTCCGACGAGCGGAAGCTGCTTTTCATTCCCGGGGCGCGCGTCGATCTTTCGGCCCTCTCCGTTCCGGCCCCGAACTCCTGGCGACGACATGTCCGGCCGCCCCTCGTTATTCCGGCCCGGCGCAACGGCTCCCACACCTTCGGGGGAAGGGTTGGTTGTCGACCCCTCGGTGGAAGGAGAGGACGGTCCGGTCTTCGGCGGATTGACCACCGCTACCGCGTCCGACTTCTTCGACGACGCGCTCCACCGTCCAATACCGATACCGGTCGCAAGGAAAAGAACCGCCGCGGCCGCCGCGCCCATCCAGATCCTCGAGCCGAATCTCCGCCCGGACGATTCGCGCATCGTTGATCCGCCGCCGTACACGACGCGTGGTCCAGCCGCGTGCTGCGCCTGAATCGCGCTCCACATGTCCTCGCGGGGAGTACGAGCCGGCGGCGCGTTGTAGCTCTGAGCCGCCTTCTTGAGGAATTCCTCGAAATTGTCTTCAGTCATGACGCCCACTCCGGTGCAAAATCCGCCAACGCGACCCGCAACTTGCCTCGTGCCTGGAAGAGATGGGACTTCGACGTTCCGATCGGAATGTTGAGTGTCCCACTGATTTCCTCGTGCGTGTACCCTTCTACGTCGTGCATCACGAATACCGTCCTGTATTTCTCCGCCAGGGCGTCGATCGCCCTCGCCATTCTTTCCTTCAGATCGGGCTCGGCTTCCGTCCGCAACGACCCGACCGTCAATCCCTCTTCCATCGGTGCTTCACGATTCCTGAGTCGCTTCGTCTTTCGCAGTCCATTTAGCGCCACCGAGACACCGATAGAGTGAAGCCAGGTCGAAAGCGATGATTCACCACGAAAGCTTCCGATCTTTTCAAAAGCGCGGATGAAGGTCGCCTGCGTGAAATCCCGCGCGAGCTCGTCGTCACCGGCCAGACGAAACGTCAACCGGTAAATCCGATCGACATATGTCTCGTACAGCTCACGCTCGGCGGCCGCATCGCCAGCAACCACGCGCGTGATGAGTTGGGTATCGTTCACCGAGCTCCGAGACTCGTAGGCAACCATCTCCATTGTCGACCTTCTGACAACCGTTACCAGGAAAGGGTTGAGGCTCGCGCCTCGGCGTAGGGTTCGGTGCGCCTGGGAGGCATCCACAGAACCGAAGCAGGGAGCGACAAGCTTCGCAGCTTCATAGCTAAGACCTTTTCCGGCGGCGTAAAGAGTACGTATCACCAACCTTGCGCGCACCTCGAATGCCTGGATGAATGCTCCCGCCCGACTAGCTTTTGTCAGCCATCGGCTCACTGCTTCGGTTCTGTGGATGTCAGCCGAGCACTAAAGTCTCGACGCGGAGAATTGGAGATGAAGTTCACTCAGCTTGGCCGCAGCGGACTCGAAGTTTCGCGGATCTGCCTCGGCTGCATGACCTACGGAACCCCCAAATGGCGACCTTGGGTTCTCGACGAGGTCGACGCCCGTCCGTTCTATAGGAAAGCGCTCGACCTGGGGGTCAACTTCTTCGACACCGCCGACATGTACTCAATGGGCGTAAGCGAGGAGGTCACCGGCCGCGCTCTCCGTGAGATGGCCAACATGGAGGAAATCGTCCTGGCGACGAAGGTCCACTTCCCCATGGCCGATGGGCCGAACATGGGAGGCATCTCGCGCAAGCACATCGTGCAGGCCTGCGAGGCGAGCCTGCGGCGGCTGGGCGTGGAGACGATCGACCTCTACCAGATTCACCGCTTCAAGAGCAGCGTACCCATTGAAGAGACCCT
>DASWGL010000190.1:0-1833 GCA_036393735.1 Gemmatimonadaceae bacterium
GCCTCACCGATTCACAGGGACGCACCGTCGATTTCCGCAACACCGTCATCATCATGACGTCGAACATTGGCAGCACGTATATCCTCGAGCACACCGGCGACGACCGCGCCGTGGTCGAAGCACAGGTGACGAACGCGCTGAGGCAGCATTTCCGCCCCGAGTTCCTCAACCGGATCGACGACATCATCATCTTCCGCCCACTCGGCAAAGCGGAGATAGAGTACATCATCGATCTCCAGCTCACGAAGCTCGAGAAGCTGCTCGCGGACAGAAAGCTCACCTTCGAGCTGACGCCGGCGGCGCGCGAAATTCTGGCGACGGAGGGCTACGATCCGGCGTTCGGAGCGCGTCCACTGAAGCGGGCGATTCAGCGCTTGCTGCAGAACCCTCTCGCGCTCGCGGTTCTCGAGGGCAAGTTCAGCGAGGGAGACCACATCGTGGTCGATCGCGATCCGAAGGGAGAGTTGACATTCCGGAAAGCGAAAGAGCCGGCGCTTGCGGGCAGATAGCGATCTCACGCAGTCAACGCTGGGCGCGGACGCACACGCAGCGGATGAACAGTACATCCGCAACGCGCTCGATCTCGCCCGCGAGGCGGTAAAGCGAAACGAAGTCCCGATTGGCGCCGTGGTCGTTTGCGACGGATCGATAATCGCGGCGGCGAGCAATCGAACTGTCCGCGACCAGGATCCCACCGCTCACGCCGAGCTGCTCGCCATTCGCGAGGCATCGGCGAAACTCGACCGCTGGAGACTCGACGACTGCACGCTATACGTGACCCTCGAGCCGTGCGCGATGTGCGCGGGTGCGATCGTGTTGTCGCGTCTCAAGCGCGTCGTGTTTGGAGCCTGGGACGACAAAGCGGGAATGGCTGGATCGGTGGAAGACCTGCTTCGGCATCCGCGCCTCAATCACAGGCCGGAAGTGAGGGCTGGCGTTCTGGCCGTGGAATGCGCGTCGCTGCTCGAGGATTTTTTCAGACGCCAGCGAGTTGAAGAAGGTTCGGCCGCCCGATAAGTTGCGAGGCTGCAGGACAGGTGGCCGAGTGGTTGAAGGCACCGGTCTCGAAAACCGGCATACCGGTGAACCCGGTATCGAGAGTTCGAATCTCTCCCTGTCCGTTTGATACCTCTCGGAATGCCACACGGAGCCGAGTTGTCCGCAGTTCGCAGTTGCCCGCAGTCCTCGCTGGCATGCGTTGCACTACGCGATTCCGGTTGTTGGCGCCTCAAAAAGATGTAAGGACGGGTGGCCGAGTGGTTTAAGGCGCACGCCTGGAAAGTGTGTGTACGTTAATAGCGTACCGTGGGTTCGAATCCCACCCCGTCCGTGGGAGTCTTTGGAAACAGAATCGGTCGCGTGATTGCTCCAACACCGAGCTCCTGGAGCCACCTTGAACAGAGGCCTTTATGTCGTGATGGGGGTCTCCGGCTCCGGCAAAAGTCTCATCGGCGCGGCCTTCGCGCGCGCGCTCGGCGTCGAATTCATTGAGGGTGATGATTACCACACCGCCGCGAACGTGGCGCGCATGTCGTCAGGAGTTCCACTCACCGACGCCGATCGTGCGGAATGGCTTCGCTTGCTCGCCGCGCGAATACGGAAGGCGAAGGAATCAGGTACCGGGCTGGTAGTATCTTGCTCCGCGCTCAAGCGAGCATATCGGGGCATCCTTCGCGGTGCAGCGAGTGAGCTGCGGTTCGTTTTTCTCAAGGGTCCGCAGTCTTTGTTCGCCGAACGGCTTGCAAACCGCCGCGGACACTACATGCCTCCATCTCTCCTGGATAGCCAGCTGTCGACTCTCGAGGAACCATCGCCGGATGAGCAGGCGTGGGT
>DASWGL010000191.1:0-2772 GCA_036393735.1 Gemmatimonadaceae bacterium
AAAGATTACGGCTCCTTCGAGTATCAGCTTCCAGCGAGCTGCTCCGAGTGGGAGCACACTGAAGACCTGGTCGGCGCCGCCGGCGATCGAGACCGAGATAGTCAGGACGTAGTCGACGAGGAGCGCTGATCCTGACACGACTCCCCAGCGGGGTCCGAGCAGCTCCGTCGCGACGATGTAGCCACCGCCGCCGAAAGGGAACCGCTTGATGATCTGAGAGTAGGCGAGGGAGATGACGAGAACCGTGATCGTCGTGGCGATCGCGAGCGCAATCGCGAGATACGTGTGCTGACCGAGGGCGCGAAATGCCTCGTCTGGTCCGTATGCCGAAGATGAAAGGCCGTCAGCTCCCAGTCCAACCCAGGCAAGGAGGGCGATCAGCGAGATGGAGTGATAAGTGCTGGGCGACTCCACATCGCGTGGACTTCCGTACAGGATCCGTTTAAGTCTGGGGCGCATCGTCTTGGGCTAACTATCACCTGGCGATGAGTGCGCGAAATGCCTTTCTGAATTCTTTACGAATTCTTTGTACGGTCTTGCCACCTCTCAGGCCAGAGTGATGCCGAATCCAGGCACAAAACGCCACCTAACCGAGAGAAGTGCGATACAATGGTATGATGGCCGCGAACACCGACACGGCGGCTTCCCTCGTGTCGGATGGCCGCCCGATCTCCGAAAATCGGAAACGGGGCGCTGCTAATGAAATCTTGCGCAGCTCGGCGATTGATTTCGCGCCTTGACATGCGGCGACAGAGAAAATGATCCGCTGGCGGTACCGCGAGACGACTGCGCCGTCCACCGTCCCCTTATTTCGCCGATGGAGTACCGGCCCAGGAGAACGATTCGTTCCCGGCTGCCGGGATTCAACACGATAGCAACGGAGTCGCTCACGCCACTGACCGGTGCCCTGTAATCGTCGACAGAAGTTGCTACGGCAGTCGGAAAGGAATCGTCGCCAAGCCAATTGAGTCCCAGCAGGGAGAGGTCCAGGTCGTAGACCCCCACGTGTTTCGAGTCGTCCCCCGCACGCGACCCGCTGCTCGCGTAGTGATTCACGACAAACCCGATCGTTCCACATATTCGCTTAACTGCTGGCTCGTGTAGCTCAAGCTGATAAGGTCGGTCGAGAGACAGCTGCGCGTCCCACGCGCCCACGAGATTCTTTGGCGGCTGAGTCTCGAGCGCGAATCGCCTCTCGGGCGATCCGGCCCCACACGCGGTGATAGCCAGGACGAGCATCGAAACGCATCGCATCACGCCGCCTCGACCCGTCGTGCGGCACTTTCTTCCAACCGCTCCGCAACGCCGACTTCCAATCGCTCCGGAACCTCTTCGCCGATCTGATCATCGTGCTCGATCAGATCGCGCAACCTGTACGCATGACCAATGGCGTAGGCCACGGATGAAATGGCATCGGAAGAGAGGACAGCCAGCGCCGTCTTCTTGTGCCTTTCGTGCTCGAGCCGCTCGCTGGGGAGGGGCCTTCCGAACAGAAAGCGCTTCACCCGCTTGACTACCTTTGCCATAGTGCTTGAAATTCGCCTACCCGATCGCCGCACTGTACAAAGATTTCACAAAGGCGGAAGTGATCCTGAGTAGTGTCGGGCCTGCGAAGGTGCGATCATAATGGAATGGCTCGTCAGACCGCTCTCGTAATCGACGATGAATCCCAAATCCGCCGAGCAGTCTCGAACGCGCTGGCGGATGACTTCGCCAAAGTAGTAGAGGCGGATACCGGCGTCGAAGGATTGCATCTCGCCGCAGTCGAGAAGCCTTCGTTGGTCGTGCTCGACCTTGGCCTGCCGGACATGACCGGAGTAGCTGTCTGCATCGAAATCCGAAAAAACTCCGATGCGATGATCCTCGTTCTCTCCGCCCGGCACGCAGACCAGGAGAAGGCGACGTTGCTCGATGCCGGGGCGGACGATTACGTCACCAAGCCGTTCAGCACGCTGGAGCTGAAGGCGCGAGTGCGAGCACTCCTTAGACGAGCAAACTCTCACCGTGCGATAGCGGGGACGACCATTCGTCATGAGGGCCTCACGATGGATCTCGAGGGACGCACTCTCTTACGCGATGGCGAGCTCGTTCACCTCACGCCTACCGAGTGGGAGCTCGTGCGGGTTCTGATGACAAACGCCGGCAAGACCATGACGCACAGGCAGCTGTTTGCGACTGTATGGCCCGGCAGGCAGTACGGAGATGCGCAACAGTACCTCCGCGTGCATATCGCAAACGTGAGACGGAAGATTGAATCCAACGCGCTCGACCCGCGCTACATCTTCACGGAGCCGGGAGTCGGGTATCGCTTTGCAGCGCCGCAATAACAGCGGTCACGTGAATCGCGCGCGCATTCTCATATGGGCTCTCGCTTTTTTGTCCCTGGCCGCGGCCACCCTTGCTCTGTTTGCCGCCCGCAGTCATCTCGGCGAAGCCCACGTTGCGCTCGTGTTTCTGCTGGTAGTGCTGGGCGCAAGTGCGGCCGGCGGGCGGATTCTCGGGATGACCACCGCATTGGCCGCATTTCTGGCTTTCGATTGGTTCTTCCTGGCGCCGTACAACCCGCTCCTCGTGCGAAACCCATTCGATTGGCTCGTACTCTTCGTCTTTCTCATTACCAGTGTCGTGGCCGCGCAGCTGTTGTACCGCGCACGATCGGAGCGGGCCGCGGTGGAACGCGCGGAAGCCTTGCGGGAAGCGGACAAGCTGAAGGACGCTCTGCTCGCCTCTCTCTCGCACGATCTGAGGACACCACTGACGACGATCAAGGCG
>DASWGL010000192.1:0-1736 GCA_036393735.1 Gemmatimonadaceae bacterium
AGACGATGAGATTCGAGGAGAACGCGTAGATCACCTTTGATTGCAGCAGGCGCTGCACGAAATTACCGAACAGAAGATGACCGAAGTCGTTCTCAGTGTCCAATTCGAGCTGCAAGCGGCCCGAAGGCTTGGTCCAGGTGATGAAGGTTTGGACTTGCGTCAGGCGACCATTGAAGAACTGTCCAAACCAGGTTGTCGTTCCGACGCGCATCGGGCGTGCCGGCGACGACTGTGCGTCAATGCGAAAGCGGTTGAAGCGATACTCGCCGACGGGAATAGTGACGCGGTCAGTGATCGAGAACGGCTGCGTGAGACGCTCGAACTCCGGCGCGTAGTCGGCTTCGAGGTGAACTCCGCCGTGGCTTTCGATGTTGAAGGGCGCCATGAACACTCGCCATGTCAGCGTGCGACCGTCCAGATTCTTCACCATCCGTGGTTGCAACTCGAAGAAGAACTGCTGAATCCAGGAGCTCTTCGGGCGTGGCTGATATGCAATGTAGGAATTGAACTGGTGCGTGCCTGGCCGCGGCAGAAATCCGAGAGCGGGATCGAGTGCAGCTCCAAGAACTTTGATCGATGCGTTGATGTCCCAAAGATCATTCGGGTAGTCGATCGCTGCTCCCCATCCGTTGCTGCGACCGCCGGCGCCATCACTGTGACTGGCGGCTGTCCACGCACCCGCCGAGAAATTCTTATCGCCTAAGAGTGTCGATGTCGTCCACACTGCATCGACGCCGCCGAAGCGATTGTGCGAAGCGAATTTCGGGTCACCGTCGGTGAGTAGCGTACCGACGCGCAGATGGTCGGTCGCGTCGTACGTCAGCCGGCTGGCGAAGAGGTTCCGCCGCGTGATGTCGTGCGCCGCGCCGGTTTCGACGTCGAGGGCGGCGATGCCCCATTTGCCCGCGCGGCCGAGGACCTTCACGCCTGCGTCGATCGGGACGATGCCCCCTTCCACTAATCCAATGGTGCGCGAGTAAAACGGTACAAAGTCGGTCCCGAGGTTGAGACCGAAGTTGAACTGGTTCGAGCCTTCCAGGAAGAACGCGCGTTTCTCGGGAAAGAACAGCGGGAATTGCGTCAGATTGATCTGTCGCGTGTCGACTTCGGTCTCGGCAAAGTCGGTGTTGACGGTGACCACGCCTCCGAGCTGTGGCGTCACGTTGTAGCCGACATCGACGCCCGTGCGGCCGGCCACAGCGCGATCGCCGGAGGTGAAGTCGCTGGTGCGTCTTGCCAGAGTGTTCAGATTAACCGTGACTCCGGCGCCTTGGTGGAATGCAGGAACTTCGAGCGCCCCGGCGCGGCGGAAGTCGGCGAACCGCGCGTCGAGCGTCGGCCCGCTCCATCGCAGCGTCTGCCGCTCTCGCGGTACATACCTTTCGGCGTTGAATCCCCACGAATGGAGTTTCGGATCGAATCGAATGGTGCTCACTGGGATCGCGATCTCTGCGGTCCAGTCGGTCGTCGTCCGGGCCACCCGTGCATCCCAGACGCCGTCCCAATCGAGCGGGATGTCGTCCGGATTGGAGATGAGTCCATCGTCTCGCGCGGCGGCGGCATTCACGCGGAAGTAGTAGCCGCTGCGGTGATCGCCGAAGGTATCGAGAACGATCGCGACTGAATCATCGCCGTACATGTCGCCATCGCGCTGCATGGTATGGATGGCGATCTTCTCCGGTTCGGGATCGGCGCAGGTAAACGCAAAATAGAGATTGCTGCGGTCCGCAGTGACG
>DASWGL010000193.1:0-4008 GCA_036393735.1 Gemmatimonadaceae bacterium
TGCCTACAACGTGTCAACGCAGCGTGTCGAATACCCGCGAGTGCTCTGCGGATGCCGAATCCGTTGTACGCACCCTTCTGCATCGAGCCCTTCGGGAGACAAATGATAGAAAAAGCAAAGGCCAGAATCCGGCCCACCTTCCGACCTTCGCGTAGTGGGATTGGCCAAGTCCTCGGAGACCTCGAGAGAGAGATCATGGAGGCGCTGTGGCGGCACGGAGAATTGGCGACGGTGACCGAGACACTTAGCAAAATGTCTGGTGAGCGGCGCGCCTACCACACGGTAACGACGGTGATGGTCCGCCTCTGCGAGAAGCGACTGCTGCAGCGCCGCCGCCGCGGCGGTGTATGGCACTATTCGCCGCGGCTTTCCCGAGAGGAATTCAAGAGGCAGGTTGCGTCCGAGGTGATTGCGGGGGTGTACGCGCTTGCTCCGGAGTCTGCCGTTAACTCGATGCTTGATTTGGTGGATGCCTCGCACCCGAAGGGGCTGGAAGAGCTCGCATCTCTCGTCGAACAGAAGCGGCGTGAGCGGCGAGGGAAAAAATAGAAGTGAGGCAGTGTCGAAGAGGCAGCACACCCGGAGTTAGAATACGATGAGGCGAACCGGTGCGGAGCATTGCGCAGCAGTCCTAAGCGAAGACGCTCAGTACGCGAGGGCACGTTGTGCAGAAGCTCGACATCGTTTGGTCGTCCGAGCCGGCATCGCTCTCCTGCTCGTAATAAGTGTAACCCCAGCCAGTCAGTCAGGTGGGGTCGTGGGGCCACTGCTCGACCAATGCCGGCAAGTTCTGGAGCAGTGTACGCTCGCTCTCCGCGCCGCTGGAGCGCCCCTCCGGTGGGTACCACTCGCGCTGCTGGCTGCTGGCGTCGTGTACGCGATTGCTGACCGCGTGCGCCTCAGCCGACGTGTCTCCCGATTCATCACCTGTCACGACTTACGGCCGGTACATACTCACGAAGTGTTGGGACGGCTTGCTGACGACCTGCAGTGTACCGGGCGGGTATTCCTGGTGGTTGGTTCAGCGCCGAACCCGGCCTTCACGGCTGGGTTGCTCAAACCGCGCATCTATCTAGCGGAGAACTTGGATCACACGCTCACACGAGACGAATTGCGGGCTGTATTCCGCCACGAGCTCTATCATCTAGTCCGCTACGATCCCCTACGCTTCGCAGCGCTTCGGTTTGCGGAAAAAACCTTCTTCTGGCTTCCGATCATCTCCTCGCTCGCGGACGATTTCCGGGAAGATGCGGAAATTATGGCGGACGACTTCGCCGCGGCGCCGGCGGGCGGCAACGATCCGCTGGATGTTGCAAGCGCCATTGTGAAGATCGGCCAAACGAACGAACGAATGCTCGCAGAATTCGGCAGCGGAATAGCTGCAATCGGCGGTTTCCGCGCACTGGATAGGCGAGTTCGCCGCTTGGCAAGCGAACTTGTAGTCGCACCGTTCCCCTTGAAATGGCGCCCCAGCTTGCTCTCGATGGTCGCCTTGACCGTCCTTTGGCTGGCGTCGGCATTCGCACCGCAGGGCGCCGATGCGGGAATGACTATGCGAGTCGGAGATCGCTGCCCGCACGCGATGATTGCGTCAGATGGGCATTGCCCCAAATGCGATGAGCCAGAGAGGCCGATGCCAGATTGTGGTAATTGACGGGAAATCGTCGGCGCGCCTGAGCGCGCAGCTCGCGAACCAATTCCGGGCTTCGAGCCCGCGTTTTAGGACGAATCTCGTTTTTAAGAGGAGCATCGGTTCTGCGCATTACTTGTGTGGGACTGGTACTCTTCTCGCTGCGACGCTTAGCGATTGGGGAGGCTCGGCAGTCCAAGGGCCGCCCATCGCAACCCAGGTCGCGAAGAACAGCGGCGATGGACAGACAGCCTCGGTTGGGGACGCCAACGGCACATCAGCAACGCCGAACACGTTCGGCCCCGTGACGTTTATTACGGCTTGGGCCTACCGCTTCTACTGCTCGGTTCACGCCGGCCCAACTGACACCAGTGGGAGGTGGGTACGATTGTTGTGCAGTAGCCCCCAGCGGAAGCGTTGACCCGGCCGGAATGACGAGAGACGTTCCGCTTCGCCTCACGCGGAGGCGCATGCTCGGCGCTCTGGCAGACAACCTACGGCAAGACGCTCCTCGTCAAACTGTTGCTCGTCGCAATCACTTTTGGAATCGGTGCCTACAACTTCAAGAGAGTACAGCCGCAGCTGCTCACTGAAATCGGAGCGTTGCAGCTTCGGAAATCGGCAGTAACGGAACTCATAGTCGGTTTTATGATCTTGCTCGCAACCGGTTTGCTCACTGGAGTGTCGCCATGAGTGGTCCCTCAAGTCATCACTCGCACGCAGGTATGACTCATCCGGATGTGCCGCCGTCGCCGGATCGAAATCACGCTGACCAGCAGGAACACGGAGGGCATCCGGCGCACGATCAGCACGCCGGCCACAACGTAGCGATGTTCCGCGACAAGTTCTGGTGGTCAGTTGCCCTGACGGTGCCAACCGTCGTTTGGTCGCCGATGATCCAGCAGTGGCTCCATTTCCAGGCGCCGACTTTCCCCGGCTCTCGCTACATCCCGGCCATCTTCGGAACAATCCTGTTCTTCTACGGCGGGATGGTCTTCCTGCAAGGCGCCGTTCGGGAGATAAAGGACCGGCTGCCCGGCATGATGACTCTGATCTCGCTAGCCATCGTCGTGGCGTTCGGTTTCAGCCTCGCCGTAACTTTTGGCGTTCCGGGGGCGGATCTCTGGTGGGAGCTCTCGACGCTCATCACCATCATGATCCTCGGCCATTGGATCGAGATGCGCTCGATCGCACAGGCTCAAGGGGCACTCCAAGAGCTGGCGAAGCTGGTGCCCGACACTGCCGTCCGCCTGGTTGGCGACAAGCCGGAAGAAGTGCCGGTGTCAGATCTTCGCGAGGGCGACATCATACTTCTCCGCCCGGGCTCGAGCATTCCCGCCGATGGTGTCGTCGTTGACGGAACGAGCGCTGTGAACGAGGCCATGATCACCGGCGAGTCGCGTCCTCTCGAGAAGAAACCCGATGACAAGGTGATCGCGGGCACGGTGAACGGCGCCGGCTCTCTTCGCGTAAAGGTGACCGGAGTCGGCGAGCGTACGGCGCTTGCTGGGATCATGCGGCTGGTTGCGCAAGCGCAAACCTCACGCTCGAGGGCGCAGGCGCTCGCTGACCGGGCAGCCTTCTTCCTGACAGTGGTCGCCATCGTGTCCGCCATCATCACACTTGTTGCCTGGCTCCTGGTCGGCGCGTCGCCGGTCTTCGCGGTCGAACGCGTTGTCACTGTTCTGGTGATTGCGTGCCCTCACGCTTTGGGGTTGGCGATTCCGCTGGTCATTGCGATTTCGACGACGCTTGGCGCTCGAGCCGGGCTCCTGGTTCGCAACCGGCGCGGACTGGAAGAAGCGCGGAATCTCAACGCCGTGTTCTTCGACAAGACCGGTACGTTGACTCGCGGGGAATTTCGCGTCGTAGAGACTACACCGGCTCCCGGCCTATCGGCGGATGATGCACTGAGACTTGCGGCTTCTGTTGAACAGGATTCCGAGCACACTATCGCGCAAGGTGTTGTGAAGAGCGCCCAGGAACGCGGGTTTTCGTTGTCCCGCGCTGAACAGTTCCAGGCAATACCTGGCCAAGGGGTCAAAGCGGTCGTGGAAGGACGCTCGCTGGTAATCGGCGGTCCAGCTTTGCTCCGTCAACTGGGCTTCGAGCTACCGCCCGTGCTCCGCGAGGCGGTCGATCGTGCCACCAGCCGAGCCCAGACCGCGATCACTCTCATCGAAGGTCGGACAGCTCTTGCGGTGTTCGCCGTTGCGGATGCAATTCGTGAAGAATCGCCCGAGGCTGTGCGACGGCTGCACGAACAGGGAATCGAAGTGATTATGATGACGGGCGACGCGAAGCCGGTTGCGGATGCGGTCGCAAAAGAGCTCGGGATCGAAACGGTGTTCGCGGAAGTGCTGCCAGAACAGAAAGCC
>DASWGL010000194.1:0-6472 GCA_036393735.1 Gemmatimonadaceae bacterium
GAAACTCGAGGTTCGAAACAAGAATTGAGAAGCTCGACATTTCTCGATTCCTGTTTCGGGTTTCGAACTTCAATCTCTCGGCGTCCCCGCGCCAGCATGGGGGCCGAAGAGCGGCGGCATGGCCGCCGCACTCCAGATCAACGCTGTTCCCTTTTGAACAGATTCGCAGGCGCGACATGTTATCGTGATCAATGCAATCGATGTCATTCGAGGAGTCACCATTACCGAATCCGCACTTGCCGTCCCTTCGTTTCCCGTACCGAGCAGCGCACCGATCACCTCCAGCCTCGGCCCGGAGCCGTGGAACGCTCCCTGGTGGAAGGCGGCGGATGGAGATCGGACCACATTCTTCTATCTTGCCGGCATCCATCTCCTCGCCGCGATCGGCGTGATCTTCTTTCCAACTCCCGGCTGGAAAGTCCTCGCAGCGACCTTCGCCCTCATCTGGATCGGAGGATTCGGCGTCACGATCTGCTATCACCGTTCGCTGGCGCACACGTCACTTCGACTGCATCCGGTCATCAGGCACGCACTGATCTTCTTCGCGATGTTCAATGGATCGGGAGCGCCCGATTCCTGGACCGCACATCACCGCCAGCATCACGCGAAAGTCGAGACGCCGGAGGACATCTCCAGTCCTGCCGTCGGCGGCTTCTGGTGGTCGCATCTGCGATGGCTGTGGCAGGCGGGAAACGTCCCGCTCAGCCGCTGGTGTCCCGATCTGGACAAGCCCGAGTATCGCTTCTGGAGTCGAATGCAGATCCCGATTCTCGCCGTTTCACTCTTCGGTGGGCTGGCGTTTGGAACAGCGGCATTCTTCTGGCTCGGCGCGATGCGTTTGGTTGCATCGCTTCACGTGCAGTGCTTCATCAACAGCATCGCGCACATGCGTCCCAACCGCGGACCAGGTGAGGATTCGTCGCAGAACATCACCTGGCTGGCGATCATCCACATGTTTCAGGGCGAGAACTGGCACGGCAATCATCACGCGAAACCGTGGTCAGCGCGCTTCGGATGGAAGGTGTGGCAGCTCGACTTCGGCTGGTACGCCATCGTGCTTCTCGAAGCCATGGGCCTGGCGGCAAAGGTCAGGCGTCCGAATCATTTCTGACGGCGACGACCGGCAGACCGCGTCATTCAATGGCCAGCAGGGCCGTGCGCAGGTCGGAGATGTCCGCCACCGTTACGAGGGTGCCGTTCACCAGGATCGGATTGGTGTACGTCGGCGGTGTCTTGAGTGCCGCGGCGTACGCCGTTGCCAGCGCTGCGCGCATCTCATTAACGTCGGTCGCACTCACGAGGCTGGTCCCAGCGGTGATCGTGCCGTTTGTGTAGGGAAACGGCGTCGACATGCAATACCGTGCGCGCACGGCGTCGATGCGCGTGCGCAGCTCCGTGACGTGCACCGCGCGAATCTTCGTCAGCCCCGACATGAGTGGGTCATCGCTGAACGGCAGGCTCGATGTCGCCAGTCCGATCTCCCACATCCCGCGGCCATGCGTGGCGACGCGCAGAATTCGGCTTGTAGGCTGAATCGCCATGTCGAATACGGAAACGCGAGGCAGCCCTGTTCCGAACGGATTCCAGCTCGCGCCACCATCGGTCGAGTTGTAGACGCCGATGTCTGTGCCCGCATACAGAACCGAAATCCCGGGATGTGCCGGGTCATTCGCGTCAATTGCGAATCCGTTGACAGGGATGTTCGGGAGGCCGGTTCCGCTATTGCCAATCGACGTCCAGGTTGGCGTCGGTGAATTATTCAGGTTTGTCGTCCTCCAGATATTGCCCGCCGTCGCGGGATTCGTGTAGTAGGAGAGCGTGACGTAAGCCGTATTCTTATCGACCGGGTCGATCACCGCCCGCCCGATGTGACGGTTCGCCGTGCTGCCATTCGCGTTCGTCGGGATGGGAAACGCCGTGTCGATGAGAGGATTGGCACCGGTCGTCGTCGCGAACACTGTGCCGTTGCGCATTCCCACGATCCGTACGTTGTCATCCAAAGGTGAGATGCCAATCGCCGAGACTGCCGCCGAGCCTGACAATGGGCTCTGACTGACGGCAGCCATGGTATCGCCCTTGTCGATTGAGCGGTAAAGCTTGTTCGTGCCGAAGTAGAGTCGATTGGGCGTGCCCGGCCCGAAGGCCATCGGCGCGTAAAACAAGACATCGTCGGCCGAGTTGATCCCGTTCACCGCGGTGACACCTGTACCGTCGCAGGAAAGCGTTGGATCATTGGGAAAGCCACCGCCGCGAAATTCCCATGAGTCCTTCATCGCAAGGCAAGCGCTGAGATTGGTCCGATCGAAGCCGATAAAGTTGTTCTTCTGGTTAAAGAACGTGTGATACATCGTCACGAGGGTCGTGTCCGTGGCGCTCTGGTCAATCAGTGCGAAACCGCCGTCGCCACCTTCGGCGGAGCTCCAGTTGACGGAGCATGTCTGCTGCGATTCGGTGCCGTTGTCCTGGGTGCCGCCGATGGTGAAGAACTGATCGGTCGGATGCACGGCCAGGCTCGTAAACTGGAGAGTGGCAAGCCCGGTCACATTCCGGTTCACCCACGCCGTGCCGGCAACCGCGTCCGGTCGTTTCCAGACCCCTCCGTCATTGACGAACCAGACGGTCGTGGGAGTCGTGAGCGTGTCGAAGAACAGGGCGTGGCTGTCGGCGTGCAGACCCGTGTCGTCACGCGCGAACGTCGTGCCGCCGTCTTGTGATCTCTTCAACACGTCCGAACAAGTGCCGTGCGCGTTACCGCCCAGGTAAACGATATTCGCGTTGTTCGGATCGACCCCTACGGGACTATCGTAAGAGCACTGACCACCGCAATAGCCTTCGGCAGCGGCGATAGGTGTCGCCCATGTCACGCCGCCGTCGATCGATTTTCTCAACTTTCCGCCGTTGTTACTGCAAGTGGACGTTTCGTTGGAAGAGACATAGACAGTGACAACGGATCCGACTTTGTTAATGGCCAGATGCATCACAAGGCCGTTGAATCCGGGGAACAATGTCTGCGTAAACGTGGGAGTCGCTGCGCGCGCGTTGGTCGAGCGGTAGATCGCGCCGCCCAACGTCGCGCCGGACGTCGTTACAAGGAGGTTATCGGCATTCCCCGGTTCAAAAACCATATCGAAAATGGATGTGTTGCCGGTGGCGGGACCGCTGTCCAGGCTACCGTCGGTATTCACGATGAGCTTGGTGAATGTGACCGATGCGGCGGCAGCCGTCGCATTGTTAGAGCGATAGACACCTCGCAGCCCCAATGGAGGAGCAAGGTTGGTGAGCGAGTTGCCGGCTGCTCCGCTAACACCCGCCGCGGTCGAGACAAAAATGGTCGCGGGATCGGACGGATCGACCAGGATTTTGCTGATGGAACGTCCCGTAAAGCAGTTTGTAGTAATCGCTCCGGGCACACCACTGCCGGTCGTGATCAACGGATTGACGGGACCGACCAGATCGGCCGTGGTATCCACCTTATCGATGCGGTAAACGCCGACGCCGAAGAAGCTGTCCGCCGAATTATTCGGCTCGCCTGTACCGACGTAAAGAATCGATGGATCCGACGGCGCCAGAGCAAGCGCGCCGATGGACAGCGACTGTGCGCTATCGAAGATCGGAGTCCAGGTCGAACCGCCGTCTGTCGACCTCCACACACCACCCTGCGCCGCGCCCAGATAGACCTTATTGGAATTGGTCGGGTCGACGACGATAGCTGTGGCGCGTCCGGTAACAGCTGCCGTTGCGGGAGATTGCTGCGTCTGGCCGTTTGGTAATGGAGCGGGACCGATCTGACTCCAGTGCGGAAACGCCACGGGCGCCAACGGTCCCACCGTGAGCCGCGCATCCCGCATCGCCGCCTGCCGGTTGTCGAATCTCTCGATGGCTTTGGTGCGCATCGCCGGATTCAACGCCTTGCCTGGTTCGATGCCGCGCAAACTTGCGATGAACTCATCCCGCAAACGCAGGTACTCTTCTTTGTCGATCCTGTTCTGAAGAAGAGCCTTCGCCGGCAGATCGGGATCGCTTCCTACCTCATCGGCCGGGAGGCTGGCGGTGAGCAAGCATATGGCGACAACAGCCACGATCCTGGTGATGCGCATGAACTCCTTCTGGCGTGACTACAGTTCCGCACCGGCTCGGCGAAGCCGCAGCAAGGGCCCGACCGTCATTCCTTGATGCTTTGATGATAGATGAAGCATTGGTGTTTGCCAACGGCGAGGAGAGCGGGCATCCTGCCCGCAGTCGGCGGGCGTCTCGCCCGGCGACCAAAGGATCGTGGTTGAGCACGATCATCGTGCCTCCGCACGGCTTCGAGGTGATCGGGCGGGACGCCCGATCACTGGCGGGCGGGACGCCCGCTCTCCAATCGCATGAAGAACGTGATCTTCGCGGCCCCACTCCTATCCGAGAACGCGTCGCAGTTGATTGCTGCGATTGCGAATCTCTCGGGTGTGCGGCTTGGTGTGATCGCTCACGATCCGCTGGAGAAGTTGTCTGAGCCTCTTCGGAGCCGGGTCGCCGCGCACTGGCGAGTCGACGACATCCTCAACGCCGATCAACTGGGCTGGGCGGTCGAGAATCTCTCCGCTCGCCTCGGCGTCATCGACCGGCTCTTCGCCGCGTACGAGCAACTCCAGGTTCCGATCGCTCAGGTCCGCGAGCGATTCGGCATCGATGGGATGAGCGCCGAGGTGGCGCGCAACTTTCGGGACAAGGGACGGATGAAGGAGCTGCTGCGCCAGGCCGGACTGCCCTGTGCTCGAAGCCGCACAGTCTCCACTGCCGCGGAGGCGCGGCAGGCCGCCACGGAGATCGGCTATCCGATCGTCTACAAACCGCTCCAGGGTGCGGGAGCTCTGTCGACCTTTCGCATCGACAACGCCGATCAATTGAACGATGTTCTTCGAATTCAACCGCCGGAAGCGAGCACGGTCCTCATCGAAGAACACATCCTCGGCGACGAGCACTCGTTCGAGAGCATCTCCATCGACGGTCGCACCGCCTGGCACTCGCTGACGATCTACCAGCCCACTCCTCTGGAAGTCCTCCGCAACGACTGGATCCAGTGGTGCATCCTTCTGCCGTGCGAGATTGACGACGAACGCTACGACGACATTCGCGCGGCCGCGGCGAAGACCCTGCAGGTTCTGGGAATGCAGACAGGGTTGACCCACCTCGAATGGTTCCGGCGTCGCGACGGCTCCCTGGCCATCTCGGAAGTCGCCGCGCGCCCTCCCGGCGCGCAGATCATGAAGCTCATCTCGTACGCGCATGAGATCGACTTCGACGCCGCATGGGCGAAGCTCATGGTGTTCGGCACCTTCGAGATTCCGAAGCGTGTCTGGTCGACGGGCGTCGTGTTCCTGCGAGGACAAGGAGCAGGACGAGTCAAGGCGATTCATCGCGTGGAAAAGGCGGCACGAGAGGTGGGATCGCTGGTCGTCGAAGCAAGATTTCCGGCGATCGGACAAGCGCCCACCGGAAGTTATGAAGGTGAAGGATGGGTCATCGTGCGCCACCACGAGACGGCGGTCGTCGCGCGGGCGCTCGAGAGGCTGATCACTCTGATTCGAGTCGAACTAGGATGACGGCCGTGAATGTCCTTCTACTTGGGCCGGGATATCCACTCGAGATTCCTTACTTCGTGCGCGGTCTTGCTGCGGTAGGAGCGCGAGTGTTCGGCGTTGGCGATCAGCCGGAAGATCAACTTCCGGAGATGGCGCGCCGGAGTCTGAGTGGATACCTGCAGGTTGCGTCGATGTCCGACGAGCCTGCAGTGATCGACGCGGTACGAAGGTGGGTGGGCTCGGCGGAGTTTGCGCGCGTCGAGGCATTGGCAGAGTCACTCGTCCTGCTGGCCGCGCGTCTTCGCGAATCCCTCGGTGCCCGCGGCATGCGATACGAACAGGTTCTTCCCTTCCGCAACAAAGATCGGATGAAGCAGGCTGTGGCCGCCGCCGGGATTCGAGTGGCGCGCCATGTCCGCGGCTGCACTCCCCACGAGTTGCGCGAGGCCGCCGAGGAGATCGGCTTCCCGGTCTGCATCAAGCCGATCGCCGGCGCTGGATCAACGGATACGTACCGCGTGGAATCGATGAACGAGCTCGATTCGGTACTGCGCAAGATAAGTCACGTCAGCGAGTGCAACGTCGAGGAGTTCGTCGAAGGCGAGGAGTACACCTTCGACACGATCTCGATTGACGGAGAGATCGCTTACTACAACATCGCCTGGTATCGCCCTCCCCCGCTGATCGGGCGAAGCGTCGAGTGGATCAGTCCTCAGACAGTCACACTTCGGGATGTGGATTCGCCGCAGTTTGCGAGCGGCCGTGAGATGGGGCGCAAGGTCATTCACGCCCTCGGCTATGGCACCGGCTTCACGCACATGGAGTGGTTCCGCAAGCAGGACGGCGAAGCCGTGTTCGGCGAGATCGCGTGCCGCGCGGCCGGCGCGCGCACGACCGAGATCATGAAC
>DASWGL010000195.1:0-6880 GCA_036393735.1 Gemmatimonadaceae bacterium
TGCGTTACAGTGTCGTAGAGCGCTTCGCCTGAGGAAGTCGTCGCCGCTGGCTGCGGGCGCAGCGCGAGCGCCAGCACTTCGTCCATTGTCTTCACCGGATGGAAGCGGACCTGCGCCCGCACTTCCTCGGGAAGTTCTTCCACGTCCCGGGCGTTGCCGTACGGAATGATCACGTCGCTGACCTTGTTCCGGTGCGCAGCCACCGACTTCTCCTTGAGGCCGCCAATCGGAAGGACCCGGCCCCGCAGAGTGATCTCTCCCGTCATTGCGACATCGCCGCGTACCGGAACACCGGTGAGCGCGCTGATCACCGCCGTCGCGATCGCGATTCCAGCCGACGGGCCGTCCTTTGGTGTCGCGCCGGCGGGCATGTGGATGTGGATGTCCCGGGTCCGGTAAAATTCCGACTCGATGCCGAGCGCTCTGGCCCGCGCGCGGGCGTACGAAAGAGCGGCGCTCGCCGATTCCTTCATCACGTCGCCGAGTGTTCCCGTGAGCTGCACCTTGCCGCGGCCTTTGACAACGCTCACCTCGATCTCCAGAACTTCGCCGCCGGCTGAAGTGTAGGCGAGACCCGATGCCACGCCGATCTTATCCTCGAGCGATGTGTCGTCCGGATCGAACGGCGGAGCACCGAGCAGCTCTTTCAGGTCCTGGATTCCGACGGTTTGCAAATTTCCGGCGCTCGACGCTATTTCGGCGCGCTTCCGCGCGAGCTTTCTGGTAACGCGCGCGATACGGCGCTCCAGCTCACGCACCCCGGCCTCGCGCGTATAGCCGCGCATGATCGCCATCATCACGTCCGGCTCGAGAACGACCTCGTCCTTCTTCAATCCGTTCGCTTCTATCTGGCGTGGCAGCAGGTATTGCCGCGCGATCGCAAGCTTCTCGTGATCGAGATAGCCGGCGATGCGGAGAATCTCCATCCGGTCGCGCAGCGGCTCCGGAATACCGGCCAGCGAGTTCGCGGTCGTGATGAACAACACCTGCGAGAGATCGTAGTCCACTTCGAGATAATTGTCATTGAAGGTCGTGTTCTGCTCGGGGTCGAGGACTTCCAACAGCGCCGCCGCCGGATCGCCGCGGAAATCCTGCCCCAGCTTATCGACCTCATCGAGCAGAATCACCGGATTGACGACTTCGGCGCGCCTCATCGCCTGGATGATGCGGCCCGGCATCGAGCCGATGTATGTGCGACGGTGGCCTCGAATCTCCGCTTCGTCACGCACCCCACCCAGCGCCATCCGGACAAACTTGCGACTCAGCGCCCGCGCGATCGACCGGCCAAGCGACGTCTTGCCGACCCCTGGAGGTCCGACCAGGCAGAGGATCTGTCCATCGAGCCTCCCCACGAGCGACATAACCGCGATGAAATCGAGGATGCGGTCCTTCACCTCTTCGAGTCCGTAGTGATCCGCATCGAGGATCGACCTCGCCCGCCCGACGTCCAGGACTTCGTCCGTCCGCTCGGTCCAGGGAATCGACACGATCCAGTCGACGAAGTTGCGCGCCACGGTGAATTCGGGAGACATCGGCGGCATCCGCCTCAGTTTTCTGAGCTCTCGAAGTGTCCGTTCCTCCACAACTGGCGGCAGCGCTTTCTTGCGAATCTGAGCCTCGAGCTCGGCGAAATCATCACTGTCCTCCTCGCCCAGCTCGCGGTGGATTACCCGCAGCTGCTCCTGCAGGTAAAACTCGCGCTGGTTCTGGAACATCGCGCCGCGGACATCGTCATCGATCTTGCGTTCGAGACGCAGCAGCTCGATCTCGCCAGAGAGCAGCTCGCCGAGCATCTCCAAAAGGGCGCGAAGATTGTCGGCCTCCAGCAGCGATTGCCGAAGCTCGAACCGAACCGCGACGTGCGCGGCGACTCCGAACGCCTGCCGTTCGGCGGAATCAGTGCTCTGAATGATCGAAACGATCTCAGCCGGTATTCGGCGGTGGAGACTGACGTATTCCTCGAACGAGTTCATGACGCGCCGGCTCAGTGCTTCCGTCTCCGCAACGTCCGGCGGGCGCGGCCCATCGAACGGGAAGGGGGCTGCGGCCGCCCTCAGGACGTTTCCGGCGGGGATGTAGCGAGTCACGCGGGCGCGGGCGATCCCTTCCACGAGGACGCGCGTGGTTCCCGTCGGAAGACGAGACACCTGAACGACTCGTCCGATGACTCCTGTCCGATGCAGGTCAGCCGCGGCTGGCTCCTGTTTTTCGCCGTCACGCTGGGCGACCAGAAGGATGATCTTGTCTTCCGCCAGCGCCGCCTCGATCGCCGCCAGCGAGGCGGGACGACCGACGAGAAGAGGGATGACTACATAGGGGAAAATGACGACATCCCGAAGCGGCAGGACCGGAATTCGATCCGACGTCGGGATGCTCTCATTGTCGCGCTGAAATATTTGCGGCAAGGTCGATTCTATTCTATTACGCTTCCTTTTTGCGCCTGATCGGGGAGATCTCGAGCAGCGGCTGCGTGCCGTTCGTGATGCACGACTCGGTCACCTTCACCTCGACCACGTCCTCTCTGCTCGGAAGGTCGAACATCACTTCCATGAGAACTTCCTCGAGGATGGCACGAAGCCCGCGCGCGCCAGTGCCACGCTTGAGCGCCTTGCCGGCGATCGCCACGAGTGCCGCTTCGTCGAAGGTGATCTTGACGTCCTCGAGCCCGAAAAGCTTGGCGTACTGCTTGGTGAGGGCGTTCTTCGGCTCCTTGAGGATCCGCACCAGCGCCTCTTCGTCGAGCCCTTCGAGCGCAACGGTTACGGGGAGACGGCCCACCAACTCCGGGATCAATCCGTAACGGAGCAGGTCATCGGGCTCGACTTCGCTGAACATCTTGGTCTGGGCGAGCTTCTTGTCGCGAATCGCGGCACCATTGAACCCGATCTGCCGGCGGCCCGTGCGAGACTCGATGATCTTCTCGAGCCCGTCGAAGGCGCCGCCACAGATGAAGAGGATGTCCTTGGTGTTGAGCTGGATGTATTCCTGCTGAGGGTGCTTGCGGCCGCCCTGCGGCGGAACAGAAGCGACGGTTCCCTCGATGATCTTGAGCAGCGCCTGCTGCACACCTTCGCCCGACACGTCGCGGGTGATGCTGGGGTTCTCGGACTTTCGCGCGATCTTGTCGATCTCGTCGATGTACACGATCCCGCGCTCGCACTCAGCCACGTTGAAGTCGCCGGCCTGGAGCAATCTGACCAGAATGTTCTCCACGTCCTCACCGACGTATCCCGCTTCGGTGAGTGTGGTCGCGTCCGCGATCGTGAACGGGACGTCGAGAATACGGGCTAACGTGCGTGCCAGTAGCGTCTTACCGACGCCGGTGGGCCCAATCAGCAGAATGTTGGATTTATCGAGCTCGACGTCGTCGTCCTTCAGCGACGTGGAGTTGATGCGCTTGTAGTGATTGTAAACCGATACAGCTAGTGCCTTCTTCGCCTGCTCCTGCCCGATCACGTATTGGTCGAGAACATCCTTGATCTCTTGCGGCGACGGGACCTGGGTTATCGCCTCAGCTACCTCGCGCTCCTCATCCTCCGCCAGAATCTCATTGCAGAGAGCAATGCACTCGTTGCAGATGTAAACAGACGGCCCGGAAATGAACTTCCGGACAGAGTCCTTCGACTTTCCACAGAACGAGCAGCGAAGATGTTTCTCTTGGGACATAGATCAACGGGGAACGAGGGATGCTTGCCAACGAATCCGGACACCGAAGCCTGACTAAAGATACCTAACAGCGGGCGCGAAGACGGTCAAGCAAAGGCTACGGGAGCAGGACTCGTGAAGATTTTCACAAGTAACAGAAGCTTCCAGATCAGGCCTGTTTGAGCGCTTCCCCCTGTTTGAGTGCTTGTTCCATCTCTCCGCGATACGAGATCACGTTGTCGATCAAACCGTACTCCTTCGCCTCCTCTGCCGACATGAATCGGTCCCTGTCGGTATCACGCTCGATGCGCTCGACCGGCTGGCCCGTATGCTTGGCCATCAGCTTGTTCATCTGCGCCCGCAGGTGGAGGATCTCCTTCGCCTGAATCTCGATATCGGAAGCAGTGCCCCCGCCTCCTCCCTGAGAAGGCTGGTGGATCATGATGCGGGCGTGCGGAAGGGCGGACCTCTTGCCCGGACGTCCTGCCGACAGCAGGAATGCACCCATGCTTGCCGCCAGCCCCATGCAGTTGGTGTTCACCGGCGACTTGAGGAACTGCATCGTGTCGTAGATCGCCAGTCCGGCGGAAACGCTTCCGCCCGGCGAGTTGATGTAGATGTGGATGTCGCGCTCGGGGTTATCCGACTCGAGGAAGAGGAGCTGCGCGATCACGATATTGGCGACGTCGTCGTTGATCGGCGTGCCAAGGAAAATGATCCGGTCCATCAGGAGCCGGGAGAATACATCGTAGGTGCGCTCGCCGCGGCTCGAGCGCTCGATGACGTACGGCGTGTAGATCGTCGGCATTGGCTCTTCGTCTTCCCGTTTAGGCATTAGTCGATACATCGTTTCTGTCCAGCAGCCACTTGAACACCTTGTCTTCAGTGATACTGCGCTCCATCTCCTTCAACCGGCCGCTCTTCTCGAGCTGGGCGTAGATCTGGCCGGGGTTCGCCCCTTTCTTTTCAGCTTGCTCTGCAATGCGATCGTCAAGATCCTTTTCCGTCGCGATCAGTCCTTCCTTCTCCGCGACGGTCTCGATCACCAGGTCGCGCCTGATTTGCCGCTCGGCCATCGAACGGAATTCACCCGCGAACTGTTCGCGCTGGTCCTCCGGAATCTTGTACGACTCGGCGTAGTTCTGGACGAACTGCTGGATCCAGCTCTTCGGCACGTCGAACGCGTTGGCGGCGATGATCTGATCGATCAGCTGCTGCCGCACTCCGGCTTCGACCTCGTGCTCGGCATGATGCTCCATGTCGGAACGCACGGCCTTCTTCAGAGCGTCGAGCGATTCGAAGTCACCGACCTCGCGCGCGAGCGCGTCGTCGAGTGGAGGCGCTGACTTCCGCTTCACTTCGTTGAGCGTGATGCGGACCGTTTTCGTCTGTCCACGCTGTGATTCATCCGGAAAATCGTCGGGCCACTTGACCGGCCGCTCGACGGTCTCGCCGGGCGCGGCTTCCATGACCAGCTCTTCGATTCCGGGGATGGCCTGGCCGGCGCCAAGGACGAGCGGGTAGCTCTTTCCCTCGCCTGCACCCGTACTCGCCGCGCCAGTCGCAATCTGCACGTTCACCATGTCGCCGGGCTTCGGCTTCTCTGCGACCGGTGTCCACGTCGCCTTCTCGTCGCGGATCTGCTCGAGCTGCTCATTGAGCTGCTCTTCCGTGACCGTCGCTGTTTCACGCTGAATTCGAAACCCGTTCGTTCGCGCGAGCTCGATGATGGGTCTGACTTCGAGGTGCAGCTCGAAGGTGAGCGGCTTCCCCTCTTCGAACTTCAAATCGTGGATGTGGGGCTGGGCAGCTACCTTGATGCTCTCCTTCTCGACGAACTCCTGGTAGGCTTCGCGAACGATGGACTCCAGCGCTTCCTGCCTGATCGCCTCACCGAACTTCTTCCGGACCACGGTCGCCGGGGCCTTTCCTGGTCGGAATCCGGGGAGCCGGACCGTCGAGGCATAACGTCTCGCGGCCTTGTCTTCTGCATCCTTCACCGCCTCCGCGGGCACCGACACCTGAATGTGCCGTTCGACCCCCTCAGATGCGCGAGGCGTAAACTCGATCTTCATGACCGCAATATAACAGAGTTGCAAAGGCGTCGGTCTGGTCTGGTACGGCTATATTGCCTTTCCCGAGGCAGACGAAAAATCGGGCTTAGATCAGCAAACCTTCATGCAAGGACCGACATGGAGCTAGAGACCCTCAAGGACCTTTACATCCAGGAGCTGAAGGACCTTTACAGCGCCGAGAAGCAAATCCTGAAGGCACTTCCGAGAATGATCAAGGCGACCAAGCACCCCGAGCTCAAAGTTGCCTTCAAGACGCATCTCCATCAGACCGGGGAGCATGTAAAGCGTCTCGAGCTGATTTGCGAAGAATTGGGCGCGACTCCTCGCGGGAGAAAGTGCGTCGGGATGGAAGGCCTGCTTGAAGAAGGCAGTGAATTGATCCAGGAGGAGCCCGACGACGACCTTCTGGACGCCGGATTGATTTCGGCGGCGCAGCACGTCGAGCACTACGAGATGGCTGGTTACGGCACCGCTCGAACGTACGCGACGCAGCTCGGCTACGAAGCGCAGGCGCAGCTGCTACAGCAGACTCTGGACGAGGAAGGTGCGACAGACCATCTCCTCACCGAGCTGGCCGAAGCGAGGATCAAGCTCGAAGCAGAGTAAGCTTACGATCCTCTGCGGCCCGATTTCATCGAGGTGGCGGGTGGCTTTCCCGCTCTCACCGGCGGCGCGGGAGGCGGTGTAGGTGGCTGGATCTTCGTGGGGTCGGGTACCGAATGAGGCTGCGGTCCTTTCCTTTTCTTCGAGAAGTCGGGGATCTCGTTTTTTCTCTTCATTCTGGTCTCCGTTCAGGAAGAATGCTTTGCGCCATGCGAAAGGGGGGACTCGAACCCCCACGGATTGCTCCACTGGATCCTAAGTCCAGCGCGTCTACCAAATTCCGCCACTTCCGCGCTCGCGATCAAAAGATAGCAGCGCCTCCGGATCGCGTGAAAGCTCCAACTAGATGGTTCTACTGCCAAAAGAAAAAGCCCCCGCAGTCTGCGGGGGCTTTTCTCTCCAACAAAATGCTGGTTACCTGCCTATCTGCAGATTCACGATTCGCGGCGCGTGTGACCGGTCATCAAGCGAATAGACGCTTAGGCTGACGTAGTCGCCATCCTTGAGCCGGCTTAGCACCTGCTGCAGTTCAGCCGGCGTGTTGACCGCGCGACGCG
>DASWGL010000196.1:0-1545 GCA_036393735.1 Gemmatimonadaceae bacterium
TTTGATTTCGAGTTTCATATGAGTTCCTTGAATGGTTAGAGTGTGTGCTACGGCGAGATCAACGAGAAAGGCCGCAACTTTGGATCACGATGTTGCAGCGTTTTATCGAACGCGACGGAGGGGCCATTTCGCACCACGACCACCTGATCGTGGTGGATTAGAGTGTAAGCCCCACCGTATCGGGGAACGCAGCCCGCGGCGCACGCCGCGTCGGGCGTACCCGCTCAGGGATCGAAGAGTAGCTCGAACCGAAGACCGCCATTTCGTAACAGACCCCGAGTGCCTCCGGAGAGCCATTGAACCTTTTCTTTGCTGGGGGTGTTGTGGGATAGAATCGGGCGGTCATGGACGAACGCAAGACCAGAACGCGAAGCGGCGGGCTGGCGCGCGATGGAAATACGGAAGGCGCCGGCTACTTCCTGGTCGTGGAGGGGAATACGTCTTCGGTGTTTCCCCTGCCGACAGAAGGAGTCGTGCACGTGGGACGCGGCGACGATGCACAGCTACGGTTGCACGATGATTCCGTGTCACGACTGCATGCTCGCATCTTCATCTCGTACGGAGAGGTGCGCGTCGCCGACGTCGAGAGCAAGAATGGCGTTCAGGTCAATGGCGAAACAATTAAGGAGACGCAGAGGCTGGTCTCGGGCGACGTTGTGTCGATCGGCTACGCGACGCTCGTGCTTCGTAGGCCTCCACGGGGACCGTCTCGACGTGAGGTGCTCGACGAGCTGTCGTGGCGACGGCGGCTGGAAGAAGAAATCGTTCGCGCGGGCGAGCACAAGAGGCCGCTCACTGCGCTGGTGATATCGCCGGGAGCGTCAGTTAGTGAGGCAAGGTCACCTTCGCAGGTAATAGAGAGTGCCGTGCGGCTCATCGATGTCATCGGCGTCGATGAACAGAAGCAGCTGATGGTGTTGTTCCCCGAACTGGATCCGATGGCGGCTGATCGCGCCATTTCGAACCTGGTGTCCACGATGCGCTGCAGGTTTCCATCATTGCGGGCCGGCGTGGCGCATTGGCCGCAGGACGGTTGGGATGCCGAGACACTGGTTGATGCCGCCCGCGCCGCGCGGAACGCCGCGACGCCAGGAGCGATTCAGCAGGCAACGCAGACTTGTCAGGAGCTGCAGGTCGGCGAGCGACGAGTCATCGTCGCCGATCCGGCGATGGAGCGAGTCTACAGCTTGATCAAACGACTGGCGCAAAACGAATTGTCGGTGCTGATCGTTGGCGAGACAGGCGCTGGAAAGGAGCATGCGGCCTTCGCCGTGCATTACTGGTCGCATCGATCCACTGGACCATTCGTGCCGCTCAATTGCGCTGCCCTCACGGACACGATCGCCGATAGTGAGCTGTTCGGTCACAAGAAAGGAAGCTTCAGCGGCACCACGTCCGATAATGCGGGCCTGCTCGAAACTGCCGCTGGCGGAACCGTATTCCTCGACGAGCTGGGAGAATTGTCGATGGCGATCCAAGCCAAGCTTCTGCGCGCGATTGACACCCGGCACATCCGGCGGGTGGGCGAAGCGAAGGAGCGCGAAA
>DASWGL010000197.1:0-1707 GCA_036393735.1 Gemmatimonadaceae bacterium
CAACTCGTTGGCGAGCTTCGTCCGCTCCGTCGCATCCAACTTCCCGAGGGTGAACACAAACGTCTTCCCGTTCGGAGCGACGAGCTGGACTCGACCGGTCTGCTGCCCCAACTCCCACTCTACGGTTAACGGCTCCTTCGAGCGATAGCGCTGCATCTTTTCCTCTCCGTTGGTCTTGGCGTCGCTGCTCTCTTCAGCGTCCGCTGCCTTCCGCCACTTCACGTGCAGGCCGTGCGCCCAGCGGTGCATCCTCAGGCGCTCGCGAAGCTCGTCAGGATCGGGGGGCAAGTCCAATAACGACCTGAATTCATCCATTCTACGAAAGCGACGAGCATTCCGAATCAGGAAGATGAGCTCATCCTCCACGTAGCGCTTGAGCAGGTACACCATGCGCTCCGGATCGTCGATGCTCTGTCCGCGGTGCACCATCCGATTGCGCGTGTCGCGGAGGTGTTCAAGCAGCACGCGGGCGAACGGGGCATCGCGATACAGGAACGAAGCCCGGCGCAACAGGTCCTCATAGGACCGCTTGTCCGTGCCGGTGATCTGTTCCAGAACACCCCACAACGCCAAGTACCCGCTGCTCAATTCGGGCTCGTCTAGAGCGCTGCAATAGGCCATGAGAAGGCGAGTCACCTCGGGAGCGATCGCCGCGTTCTCCAGGCGGCGCCGTACCCACTTCTCGAAGTTCTTAATTCGGGCGTAGGTCGTGGCGCCGAGAGACTCTGGTCGGACGTCCTCGAGGCCCGGCGAGTGCCACCACTGTTCCGTGAGCGCGACCTTACCGTCAGGGTGATGCATGGTGTGGAGCGGCCCAGGTACGATTTGATTCACCGGATGACCGCCGCCCCCACCACCGAACGAGATGCGCATCCCCGATCGCCGGTTCAAGAACAGGTTCCAGATGCCCCGCCAGAGAAGCAGACGATCGAACGCGGTCTCGGCCGCCTCCAGCGCGTCGCGCGCGTTCAGGCCGACCGTGATGTGGGTCTGGCGAAACTGAATCTTGTATTCGAGGTTTCTGCCCTGGCTCTGAAAGTGCGCGAAGTCGGCGGGCCGATGAGGAAAGAACGAGACGGTCGCGTCGTCCAGACGAATGGGCTGCAAATGATCTTCATACGCTACGGTCGCCGAGGTCAGCATGACGAACGGCTGACGCGGACTGCGCAAGAACTCCGTCTGCTTCTGCGCGGCTCGCTCGAGGATCCCCTTGTGCGTGAAGTCGCCAGCCTTCTTGGAGTCGATCAGCGCGCGCCACGTCACCCTCCGGCGTCGGGAAGGAGACAGCTCGGGGGAGTAGGCGATGCAGTCAGCGACAATTTCTGACAGCGCCTCTGTGACGCCGGGCGCCCAACCCAGCGTGACCTCTCCCTGCTCGTTGACGCCGAGAGCCTTGTCGAGTTGATCGAGCACGAGATCGCACCGAGCGCGATCACTCGTCCACTGGAGCATCAGCTCGACTTCGTTCTCGACCATTTTGCGAATAGCGCCTGAGACTGCGGCTCTAGCAGCATTCCTGAAACATAAAGCGCGCATGAACGGACGTCTGCACCAGCTTCGCACAGCCCGTTAGACTGTGGAGATATGGCAGGCTCCGAAAAGACCGCGATCGAGCTCCCCGACATCCCGAGCCAACCCACCGAGCTCGAGGACGCGGCCGCCGCGCTCTTCCAAACCATCGGGCATTTCGTCGAGCGGAACATCGTT
>DASWGL010000198.1:0-1591 GCA_036393735.1 Gemmatimonadaceae bacterium
GCGGACCGAGAGCGGGTTCGATCCACGGGATGTTTCGCCCGCAGACGCGGTCGGGCTCATGCAGGTCACGCCGGAAGCGGGGCGAGACACCGCGAGCAGGTTCGGTTTGCCTTACGATTGGACGCGCATGATTTGCGATCCAATCTACAACACGCAGATGGGTGCGGCCGAGCTCGCGGGATTGATGCGAGATTACCGCGGCTCCTTTCTCCTGATCTTCGCCGGCTACAATGCCGGGCGCGGCCGGGTGGAGAAATGGATCGCGCACTACGGCGATCCGCGGCACCCCAACATCGATCCCGTCGACTGGGTCGAACGCATCCCGTTTGCTGAAACACGCAACTACGTCGAGCGCGTCATGGAAAATCTGCAAGTGTATCGCACGCTGTTCAAAAACCGCAGCCGGGCGGAAACCGTCAGCCATACGGAGACGTCGGTCAACCGAAGTTCCCCTTAACGATGGACAGTTTGCAGCTGGCGTTATTTTAGCTTTGATGAAACCTAAAAGTATGTGCATATTTATGTGCATATTTATGTTCGCATTGGGTCCGCAGGCCTTAGGGTCTGGTTCGCCATCTTGGCATTTTGCATCCTGTCAACGGGTATTGGACACGCGGGGTATCTATTCTGGCCCAATTACGGGCCGATGTGGGAGGAGAACGTCACCGCCTGATCCATCAATCCCGACGGATACGGGCATGGCAATCTCGACCGGGAATTTGGCCGGCAGTGGCTGGAGCTGCTCAAGGAGATCGCGCCGCGCGTCGCCCGGGTCGCCTTCCTGTTCGACCCGACAACGGCAACATATGCCGAATATTACCTGAACCCCTTCAAAGCTGCCGCTGCATCCCTCTCAGTGGAGGCGATCGCCACACCTGTTCACGACACGTCCGAGCTCGAATCCGTCGTTGCCGCACAGGCACGCGAGCCGAACGGCGGCCTAATCTTAATGCCGGATGGATTCCTGATCGCCCATCGCGCGGAGATCACATCGCTGGCTGCTCGCTACCGTCTCCCTGCCGTCTATCCGTTCCGTTTCTACACTGAACTCGGCGGCCTGCTGTCCTACGGAGTTGACATGACCGATAATTTTCGGCGCGCGGCGACCTACGTAGACAAGATTTTGAAGGGCGCAAAGCCGAGCGAGCTTCCCGTCCAGGCCCCGGTCAAGTTCGAGCTGGTGATCAACCTCAAGGTCGCCAAGGCGCTCGGCCTCGATGTGCCTTTGCATCTCCAGCAGCGCGCCGACGAGGTAATCGAATAGCCGCACGCTCGATGTCTCTTATGGGTCAATCTCGTCGATTCGAGTAAGCGGTGACATTGTCCGATTAACCCCGAGGAGCGGACCTTTCCAGCGGCAATCGGTTCTTCGGGAATCTGCCAATTACGGACATTCGCGACCGCTCTTCTTAGCGGACCTTCGCGCTACGGCCGATCGCGGACCCCTCAGACCGACCGTCGCCGCCCGTCGGATCCACCGGAACAGGCCTGGCTTATGGCTTCGTGCTCGCGTGTTGGTTCCGGAACGCCGCCTCTCCGGCGTCCGACACCTCGACCCACTTCTTGTCGGGCGCTGCGTCTGCGACGTAGC
>DASWGL010000199.1:0-3300 GCA_036393735.1 Gemmatimonadaceae bacterium
CCGGAGCCGAGCGCGATCTCCTGGCGGCCGACGCGAAGGATGGCGGCGGACGGCCCTGTCACGCCAACTGTCACGTCAACGAAGGCTTGGTGCAGATCGAACTTGTCCTCGTCGATCACCGGCCGCGGTCCGCCGATGCGACCGTTCTCGAAGCCCGAGCTGAATTCAGTCCAGACGCGCACGCGTGATCCGGCGTGGCCATCGATGTGCAGCAGATAGCGCTGCAGCAGATACCCGTCCGGATCCGGCGGCGTCAGGCCGAAGTTAGGATTGCCGAAGCGTTCATACGTGGCTCGCGCCTCGGCGCCGAGCGACAGTGAGGTTGTGCCGTCAGCGGAGAGCGGCACGAACTTCACCGGGTCCCAGACGTCAGTGCGCTCGACCCCCTGAAGCGCTCGCCAGTCCTCCTCGTACGTGGGCAGCGGATACCGGTGCAGGTCCGTCGGCGGCGCGGCTCCCTGGGCGAACGCTGCGACAGGCGTCGCGACCATCGCGACAATCAAGGCGAGCCGGCGGAGCTTAAGGGCATAAAGTGCCGTCACCGCATTCAAGAACGTCAGCATGAATCGTGGTGACGTACCCACGAGGCAATTGCCAGTCCAGGGTAAATGCTGAATCTAAAGAGGTCTCATCGCCGCGATCCTGGCAAGATCTGGACATTGGCCGAATATTGGACAGTTCAGGGAGGGCGATCGGATGGCTGAATCGGTCGAAGCTCAGTTGCGAGCCAGGCTGAACGTGACTCCGGCGTACGCGCAAGTGCGCGGCTCGATTTGATGGCTGAGGGTCCGACCAGCTTCGGCGGTTCGAGCGTGTGCTTTACAAGGCTCGCGAACCCGGCGTAGCCAACCAGTCAGATGCGAAACTCGACTTCCGCATCTGATTGCGTCCGACGCGCGCAGAACGCGGCGCCATCCTGTGGGCGTCGACCATCGCAGGTCCTAGCTGCGATGGCCTCGTCGCCATTCGCCCGATGTCGTAGCAGTCGCGCGCCGGAAGGCCTTTGTAAAATGGCTCTGGTCGGTAAATCCCAGTCGTAGCGCGATGTCAGCGAGGCGGAGTGTTCCGCTCAGCAACAGCGTTTGCGCATGCTTCACGCGGGCATTCAAGAACCAGCGATAGGGCGAGACGCCCATGGATGCTCTGAAAGCGCGCGCAAACTGTGACTGTGACAATCCAGTGAGTAACGCTACAGACTCTAGGCTGATGTCCGAAGACAGGTGCTCGTGGAAATAGTCTAGGACGCGTTTCAGTTGGGCTGTTGACAGACCGGTTGGCCGACCGCGAGTGTCTGACCGAGTCGGCCCGAACAACAGCGCCGTTAACGCTGTCGTGATGCCTTCACCAAACAGCGTGACTCCTGTCCCTTCCGGGCCGCACTCCCGAGCAAGGAGACTCGCGCATTGCACCACGCGATCATCGTAGAGGAGAAGAACGGGGTCGGCCTCACTGCCGCGCCTGAGGTCTTCACCCAACAGCGATTCGAGATGCCGACTGTCGAAATGGAGTCTGAGGTCGCGTACGAGCTGAATTTGATCAGAATAGCCCCATACGGTCATGTCGGCCGGCACGAACACTGTATGGCCGGCATCGTAACGTGCTCTAGGAGTGGGTCTGTTCAGGTTGATGCGCGGCTCACAGTATCCACCCACCTGCTCCAGAACGACCGCAACGGTGGACTGGCTCGCCGACGCATCATGCCAGACACGCCCGGGCGCAAGATGCTGAACCACGTGCCGGACGGTGATACCGTTCCACCGTCGGCTATCGCAGAGCATCTTCAGCGTCCCGTGAGGAGAACGATAGTCGAACGGCGGTGGCTCGCTCGACGCGTGCAGCGGTGAACCGCCCCGTTGAGCCAGCGTGTTTGACACTCCCATCAGCGTCCGGTCCCCGTGGTTTTCTGCGCCACAGTCACTCTATACCAAGCGTGCCGGGATTCTACAAGACGAGGGCAGCAGCATCTCCGATCATAGCCGAGGGAATGCCGGGACCCGAGCGCGGACGTTTCCACGCCGGTCCGTGCCGCGGGCCCGCCCAGCGTCGATGCGCTCCGCAACATCAAGGGGCGGATTCTATGTTCACGACGGAGGAGGCGATTCGGCGAAGCGAAGCGTACCTGGCCGAAGCCCCAGCACTGAGTCACACAGGCAGCTTTGGATGGAAGGTTTCCAGCGGCGAGATCTTCTGGTCGGTCGAGACATTCCGAATCTTTGAGTGCGATCCAGGAACGAAACCGACGTTGGAACTTGTCTTGTCTCGAGTGTACCTCGACGATCGCAGTCTCGTGCAGCAGCAAATCGACCGAGCGCCGCGTGATCGCGACGGGTTTGATTTCGAGCATCGACTGCAATTGCCAGACGGTTCTGTCAAACATGTGCGCGTCACGGCTCATCCCTCGGGGGACAGCGCCGAGAATCTCGAATTTGTCGGGGCGATCACCGATATTACGCAGCAACGTCGTGCTGAAGCGGTGATCAGAACACAAGGAGCGGAGCTTCGCGATGTCATCGACACGATTCCAGCGATCGTGTGGAGCGCCTTGCCGGACGGTTCGAATTCGTATGTGAACAGCCGATTTGCTGAGTACTGCGGGATGCGGCCAGAACAGATCGCCGGAACAGGTTGGCATGTCGTAACGCATCCTGACGATCTCGAACGACACAACGCAAAGTGGCTCGCCTGCGCTGCCAGCGGGGAGCCCCTGGAGGATGAGCTACGTTTTCGCCGCGCAGATGGGCAATACCGCTGGCATTTGCAGCGGGGCGTCCCGTTGCGCGACGAGGTCGGTCGGATTGTCAAATGGTATGGCGTCCTCACCGACATCGAGGACCGAAAGCGGGGGGAAGACAAGATCCGTGAACAAGAGACCGCGCTGCGGCAGATGCTGGACTTCACCCCGCAACTGATCGCCGTATACGGGTCCAACTTCCAACGTCTCTACGCCAACGCCGTGGCTCTTGACTACTTGGGCCTCTCCCTTGAAGAGTGGCGTGAGAGCTCGGAGCGCAGTGCATTCGTTCATCCAGATGACCGGACACGCGAGCGTGATCAGGGAGGCACAGAATCCCCGTACACGTTGGAGTTGCGGCTGCGCAAAGCGGAGGGTAGCTATCGCTGGTTTCTCGCTCAATACAATCCCGTCCGCGACGACGACGACCAGATCATCCGCTGGCATGTCGCCTGTACCGATATCGACGATCGCAAGCGGGCTGAGGAGCGGCTGCGGCAGGAAAACGTCGCCCTGCGCGAAGAAGTCGCCGCCGCCTCGATGTTTGAACAGATTGTTGGGACGTCTCC
>DASWGL010000200.1:0-2304 GCA_036393735.1 Gemmatimonadaceae bacterium
AGGCCTTTGTAAAATGGCTCTGGTCGGTAAATCCCAGTCGTACCGCGATGTCAGCGAGGCGGAGTGTTCCGCTCAGCAACAGCGTTTGCGCATGCTTCACGCGGGCATTCAAGAACCAGCGATAAGGCGAGACGCCCATGGATGCTCTGAAAGCGCGCGCAAACTGTGACTGTGACAATCCAGTGAGTAACGCTACAGACTCTAGGCTGATGTCCGAAGACAGGTGCTCGTGGAAATAGTCTAGGACGCGTTTCAGTTGGGGTGTTGAAAGACCGGCGGCGGGCCGACCGCGAGTGTGTGACTGAGTCTGCCCGAACAACAGCGCCGTTAAGGCAGTAGTGATGCCTTCACCAAACAGCCTGACTCCTGTCCCTTCCGGGCCGCACTCCCGAGCAAGGAGACTCGCGCATTGCACCACACGATCATCGTAGAGGAGAAGAACAGGGTCGGCCTCACTGCCGCGCCTGAGGTGTTCACCCAACAGCGATTCGAGATGCCGACTGTCGAAATGGAGTCTGAGGTCGCGTACGAGCTGAATCTGATCAGAATAGCCCCACACGGTCATGTCGGCCGGCACGAACACTGTATGGCCGGCGTCGTAACGTGCTCTAGGAGTGGGTCTGTTCAGGTTGATGCGCGGCTCACAGTATCCACCGACCTGCTCCAGAACGACCGCAACGGTGGACTGGCTCGCCGACGCGTCATGCCACACACGCCCGGGCGCAAGATACTGAACCACATGCCGCACGGTGATACCGTTCCACCGTCGGCTATCGCAGAGCATCTTCAGTGTCCCGTGAGGAGAGCGATAGTCGAACGGCGGTGGCTCGCTCGACGCGTGCAGCGGTGAACCGACCGGCTCAGCCGGCGTGTCTGACATTCCCATCAGCGTCCGATCGGCGTGGTTTTCGACGCCACAGTCACTCTATACCAAGCGTGGCGGGATTCGACAAGACGAGGGCAGCAGCATGTCCGATCATATCCGAGGAATATCGCGACCCGAGCGCGGACGTTTCCACGCCGGTCCGTACAGCGGGCCCGCCCAGCGTCGATGCGCTCCGCAATATCAAGGGGCGATTCTATGTTCACGACGGAGGAGGCGATTCGGCGAAGCGAAGCATACCTGGCCGCAGCCCAAACACTGAGTCACACAGGCAGCTTTGGGTGGAGGGTCTCCACTGGCGAGATCTTCTGGTCGGTCGAGACATTCCGAATCTTTGAGTGCGATCCGGGAACGAAACCGACGCTGGAACTTGTCATGTCTCGAGTGTACCCCGACGATCGCAGTCTCGTGCAGCAACATATCGATCGGGCGCCCCGTGATCGCGCCGGGTTTGATTTCGAGCATCGACTGCAGTTGCCAGACGGTTCCATCAAACATGTGCGCGTCACCGCTCATCCCTCAGGGGACAGCGCCGAGAATCTCGAATTTGTCGGAGCGATTACCGACATTACGCAGCAACGTCGTGCTGAAGTGGTGATCAGAACACAAGAAGCGGAGCTTCGCGACGTCATCGACACGATTCCGGCGATCGTGTGGAGCGCCCTGCCGGACGGCTCGAATTCGTATGTGAGCAGCCGATTTGTTGAGTACTGCGGGATGCCGGCAGAACAGATCGCCGGAACAGGTTGGCATGTCGTAACGCATCCTGACGATCTCGAGCGACACAACGCAAAGTGGCTCGCCTGCGCTGCCAGCGGCGAGCCCCTGGAGGATGAGCTACGTTTTCGCCGCGCAGATGGGCAATACCGCTGGCATTTGCAGCATGGCGTCCCGTTGCGCGACGGGGCCGGTCGGATTGTCAAATGGTATGGCGTCCTCACCGACATCGAGGACCGAAAGCGAGGGGAAGACAAGATCCGTGAACAAGAGACCGCGCTGCGGCAGATGCTGGACTTCACCCCGCAACTGATCGCCGTATACGGGTCCAACTTCCAACGTCTGTACGCCAACGCCGTGGCACTTGATTACTTGGGCCTCTCCCTTAAAGAGTGGCGTGAGAACTCGGAGCGCAGTGCATTCGTTCATCCAGATGACCGGACACGCGAGCATGATCAGGCAGGCAGAGAGTCCCCGTACGCATTGGAGTTGCGGCTGCGTAAAGCGGACGGCAGCTATCGCTGGTTTCTCGCTCAGTACAATCCCGTCCGCGACGACGACGGCCAGATCATCCGCTGGCATGTCGCCTGTACCGATATCGACGATCGCAAGCGGGCTGAGGAGCGGCTGCGGCAGGAAAACGTCGCCCTGCGCGAAGAAGTCGCCGCCGCCTCGATGTTTGAACAGATTGTTGGGACGTCTCC
>DASWGL010000201.1:0-2418 GCA_036393735.1 Gemmatimonadaceae bacterium
CGCCCCGTCGCGGCGGAGAGGCGCAGGTGGTGTCGACACCATCCGGTACGGATTTGTTCACCGCGCCGGCCGTACTACATGTCGGCTCGACGACGTGGATCTTCGCCGCCGACAACGGTGGGACGGCGGCGTGGACTTTCAGCGGCGGTCGACTCCAGGAGCGATGGAAAAACCGGAATGGCGGCACGAGTCCGGTGATTGCTGGCGGGCTACTGTATGTGTACGATCCCGACGGCGGGCTCCGGGTTTACACACCAGAAACCGGACAGCTGCTTGCAAAACTGGATTGTGGAAGCGGTCATTGGAACAGCCCGATCGTCGTGGACGGAATGATCGCGCTTCCGGAAGGAAACTCGAATCAGCACCGCACTACCGGTGTGCTCGACATCTGGCGCGTTCAGTAATCGTGGATGACGTCGATGACCGCCGGCGACGAGCGACCTCAACGACACCACACTAGTCCTGCCTACTCTTCGCGGCGATAGTACTCCGATACGGTATCTCGACGAGAGCGTCCGGTCGAATCCTTGTAGGCTGGCGTGATAAAACTGTGGATCCACTGACCGCGCACGATTCGACACGTTGCGGGCCAGTCTTTGTCTCTATAAGTCGGATCGGGAAACAGCTCGATGTGTTCGGTCAGGTTCGAGCCATTGACCGTGTAGGTGCCGTACCCTCCACCGTTGGTGAATGCCCGGACGCTGTCGCGGTAGGTCTTGAGCGGTAAGGTGTCTCGGCGGGCCTCCTGACTGACCCACATGAAGTGCCTCTTCGTCATGAGCTTTATTTCTTCCCCGCCCGTTGAATCCGACTTCCCGTTGACCACGATTCGCTGCCGGCGCCACACTCCCTGAACCTCGCAGTTCGCCGCGGAGGCACGAGCGTTGCCGCGAGTCGCGGCGAGAATCCCCGAGATCGTCAAGAGCGTAACTCCGGCTATCAATTGCTTTGTCAGTGGGAGCGGGGAAGGACGCATGGTCCACCTCTCATGGGCGCTGATCAGCGGCCACAGATGAGTCGCTCCGCCTGGTCGACGGGATGGGCACCAGGACTTGTGTGCTCCAGGCGCACGGGGACCGCGCCCGCTCGTCGAGGTGAGCCTGGACCGCCCAACATCTCTGGCGGACGGTATTTCTGTCAATAGCGGAGATACTTGTCGCGACAGCGACAGATCGTAAGTTCGAGTCAGCCATCACTTCTGGAGGGAGTATGCGAAACAATGGCGCGATCGCGCTGCTCACGGTTGCCGGTGTCCTTTTGTCTGGTTGCGGTAAGAGCACTCCGGCGACGGCCGATTCGGCGCCGGTGTCGAGTACCACCAAAGGATCCTTTGACGAGAATACTGCACGGGCGCAAATCCTCGGTGCCGACTCCGCGTTCGTGCGCGCGCTGACTTCGAAGAATGTCGATTCGCTGATGGTTTACTATGACCCGAGCGTTGTGTCGCTCGGAAAGACAGCCGTCAAAGGCACGTCCGACCTGCGAAAATCTTATACCCAGTCGGTAAAGAGCAACCCGCGTGATCTCACCTTCCAGAGCGGAGGTGTCAATTTCTCCAATGACCACTCTATGGCTTGGGATTACGGCACATTCAGCCAGACCGCGGATGGCCCGAATGGCAAGCCAGTGAAGGCAAGCGGGACATTTCTGAACGTCTGGAAGAACGTCGGAGGACGCTGGATGATCGTGGCGGAGATAAGCAGCTCGTCGCCATGAAGCGAGCGTGAGACAAGTTGATGCAGCGTCGTTAATGGCGTGAACTCTTTCTCAGACTCCTGACCCGGTTTGCTGCTAGAAATTCCCGTAACGCGGCCAGGAGCTCTGGCCGCCCGAGAATGCCACGATCTCCGGCGTGCGTCGCTCCGTCCACGATCACGAGCTTGAGGTCCGGCCTCAGAGCCTTCAGTGTCTCCAAACCTTTTCTGGCGGCATCCAGGCTTCCAACGACGGCGAGCGTGGGAACCGTTACCGCCGCGGCAGCATCAGACGTGATGCGTTGATCTCCTCTTGATCGCGCGACGGCCGCCAGCGCGAACCGGTCCTGGGTGGAATCGGCCATGCACGCTGCGGAAAGTGCGGCGATCTGCTGATCCGACGGCTTTGGCTGGTCAGGCGGAGACAACCTCGTTATCAGGCTACGACTCACGCACTCGCGCTCGAGCTCGACTGCTTCCTGCTCAGAGTCCCGCGCTTGCTGATCCGTCCATTCGAGGCGCCCTGCACCCGCAATCAGCGTCGCAGTCAGAAAGCGATCGGGACGAAGGGTCAGCAGCTGCGACGTCAACTGGCTCCCCAGAGAAAAGCCGACGACGTGCGCGCGGGCGATTCCCAGGTGATCGAGCAACCGCACGATGTCGAGCCCCATCTCTCGTCCGTACGCCGAGGGATTGTGCGGCTTCGCACTCTTTCCGTGGCCCC
>DASWGL010000202.1:0-1867 GCA_036393735.1 Gemmatimonadaceae bacterium
CTGATAGACTCGCTGTATGAAGAGGCCGAGCGATCGGGATTCACCGACCAGCACGCGATAGCTTGATCACTTCCGGTGCCTTCTGCGCCACCCAGTAATCCTCGTCCCGGGCAAGCACCGCCAGCTCGCTTGGCGGTGGAATCTCGACGGGTCCGACGATCCTCCCTCCCGGACGCACCGCTTTCACCGCTGACGCGACAGTTTCCGGCGGAAACGAAGCGTCGAGCGCGACGCCGAGCAGCGAGCCGGGCGCGACCGGAATCTCCGATCCGACCAGAAGAAGCCCAACGGTCTCCGATTCTTCTGCCCCAACTTTGGGGTTGATCGCGAGCACGCGCGCTTCCGTCATCACGCTCAGCTCCAGCGCGGCATCGGCCCACCCCCCTCCAAGCACGACGGTCGCACCAGGCTCGGTGACGTTCAGAAACGCGCCGGCACGCGTAGCGAGCTCTTCTCGCTCGCGGATCGCGGCCGGTCGCTCGCCCTTGCGCCGCGGCAATTCGAGGCCCGCACTGAAGTCCGCGATCCCATTTCTGATCGGATACTCTGCCGAGCAGTTCGGGCAACCGAGCGTGCCTTCCATCACGAAGCGATTGGTGACGGCCTTGAACGAGGCGACGAGCCAGGTGTCCTCGTGCGGGTTGATGCAGCGTAACAGGTCGAGGAGCTCTATGAACACAAACGATTTCAGTGTGAAGGCCAGAAAACTGCAACTGAACGGGTGCCAGATGTCAGTCGCACAGATGCCAGTTTGTTAGTTCGCTACGCCCCGACCTATCTCGTGTGATCGATCCAAAAGCAACTGCCTGCACCCTGAATGCAACCGAGGTAAGTCCGGGCGTCGTGAACTAAACGCTGGCGGCTGCGCTACTGACAATCTGGCACCCGTTCAGTTGCATTTTTCTACAGAACAAACCTACAATCAGCTGTGAGAAAGCCGTAGCTCGTCGACATTCACCCTTTCCGGCTGTGTGAGCGCGAACATCACCGCACGCGCGACGTCGTCCGGGTCGAGCATCGGCCGCTTCGAATGAGGATTGGCGACCGGGTCGGTCACGGTGACCGAATTCCACATTTCCGTGTCGGTAGCCGCTGGTGAAATCAGCGACGCGCGGACGCCAGTGCCGCGAAGCTCCGCCCGCAGCACTTCGTGAATGGCGCGAAGACCGAATTTTGCCGCCGAGTACGCGGCATTGCCGGTAAAAATAGTTCGATCCGATATCGAGCCGATGGTAACGATATACCCGCTTTTCCGTTTTTTCATGTCACCGAGAAACGCGCGGACGAAAAGAAATGGACCGACAAGATTCGTGTTGATCGCTTCGATGAACGATTCCGCACTGGTTTCCTCGACGACGGCGACTCTGAATATTCCGGCGTTGTTGACGAGAATGTCGGGAGTGCCGTTCAGCTCGGTGGCAATACGCTTCGTCGCGCGCTCGACACTTTTCGGATCGGTCACGTCGCACGTGACAGGTATCGACCCTTTGATACGCGCCGCGCGCTCCTTGAGCTTCGCTTCACTCCTCGCGACCAGAGCCACACGCACGCCCTCGCGCCCAAGGGCCTCGGCGATCCCGGCGCCGATTCCTCTGGAAGCGCCGGTTACGACAGCGGTTTTCCCGCCGAGTGAGGACACGCTTTAGTCGCGGCCGTTGTGGGCGAGGCGGAGGAATTCGTCGCGCGTCTTGGGATCCTCGCGGAACGCACCTGTCAGCGCCGAAGTGATCGTCTTTGAGTTCTGTTTCTGCACTCCGCGCATCATCATGCAGAGATGGTAGGCCTCGATCACCACGCCCACCCCGCTGGGGTTGAGCACCCGGCAAAGACCCTCGGCGATCTGCTCCGTCAGCCGCTCCTGCACCTG
>DASWGL010000203.1:0-13067 GCA_036393735.1 Gemmatimonadaceae bacterium
GGTTCAAGATGATGATCGAGGACAAGGCAGGCCTCGGCGATTCGACGCTCTATGCGACCACGCAGGCAATGCTCGGCCGCGCCTACCAGACGCCTGGACTCGCCGGCCAGTTCTCGAGCTTCCAGATCAACGTGCCTCAGCTCTTCGCCGACGTCGATCGCGACAAGGTGAAACAGCTCGGCATCCCGCTGAATAATGTCTTCTCGACGCTCCAGATATATCTCGGCTCCCAGTACGTCAACGACTTCAACAAGTTCGGTCGCACTTATCAGGTGATCGCGCAGGCAGACGCGCCATATCGGGCGAACGCGGACAACATCGCTCAGCTCAAGGTTCGAAACGTGCGCGGCGAGATGGTACCGCTCGGCTCCGTGCTGACGATGAAGCAGTCGTACGGTCCGGACCAGGTCACCCACTACAACGGCTACCCCGCGGCGGACATTAGCGGCAGCGCCGCTCCGGGAACGAGCGCCGGATCAGCAGTGCAGATGATGGAACGGCTCGCCAACGAGACGCTGCCGAATGGTATCGGCTACGAGTGGACTGAGCTCACCTACCAGCAGAAGCTGGCTGGCAACACAGCCATCCTGGTCTTCCCGCTTTGCATTCTGCTGGTGTTCCTCGTTCTGGCCGCGCAGTACGAGAGCTGGTCGTTGCCGCTTGTAATAATACTGATCGTACCTATGTCGCTGGTTTCCGCGATCGCCGGCGTGTGGCTCACTCGCGGCGACAACAACGTCTTCACCCAGATCGGTCTCCTCGTGCTCGTTGGGCTCGCGTGCAAGAACGCAATCCTTATAGTCGAGTTCGCGCGGGATCTGGAGCGGCAGGGACGCGATCGATTTACCGCTGCACTCGACGCGGCCCGGATCAGACTTCGTCCGATTCTGATGACCTCCTTTGCGTTCATCGCGGGCGTCGTTCCACTCATTGTTGCGAGTGGAGCGGGCGCGGAAATGCGGCGCGTGAT
This sequence comes from Gemmatimonadaceae bacterium, assembly GCA_036393735.1. Lineage (GTDB taxonomy): Bacteria > Gemmatimonadota > Gemmatimonadetes > Gemmatimonadales > Gemmatimonadaceae > UBA4720. The sequence goes on from DASWGL010000203.1 coordinate 971, forward strand.
GGGCATCGCGGTGTTCTCCGGAATGCTTGGCGTCACCTTCCTAGGACTTCTCTTCACACCACTCTTCTACGTGCTCGTCCGCGGCGTCGTCGATCGACGCAAGAAGGAGCCAGCACCTGAACCAGAAGGCGTACAACCTCTCCATCCGTGGCGGCCATCGCTGGCGGTGGGGAATGAGGGTAGCAGTCATGCGTAAGATCCTGATGGCACTCACCGCGCCGCTTGCCGCTTGCTCCACGCCAGCCTACCGCGCGCCCGAAGTGCCCGTTCCTTCTACATACAGTGTCAGCAGCATCACGCCTGTGCCCGCCGGTGCGCGCGCCGCATCCGAGGATGCTCCGACACCCGGCATCCAGGTGAGCACGGCCTTGGCGTCAACTCCATTCTGGAGCGACCTCGGCGACAGCACGCTCACGATGCTGATTCGTGAAGCCCAGCGCGCGAACCTGAATGTTCGCGTCGCGCAGTCGCGTCTCACGAGTGCTCGCGCGGCGCGGCGCCTCGCGGCGTACGATCTAGTTCCGACTATAACGGGAACGGGTAGCACATCGCGCCAGCAATTCTCGATTGCACAGACGCCCGGCCTCGCAAGTCAGCTTCCGGCGTCGCAATTGTGGGACGTCGGCTTCGATGCGTCGTGGGAAGTCGACATGTTCGGCCGAGTGGGACGAACGGTGAAAGCGCAGGGTGCGCTGGCCGAGTCGTCGCAGTATGGGCTCGAGGACGTGCAGGTGAGCGTCGCGGCCGAGGTCGCGCGTACCTACTTCGATCTCAGAGGAGCTCAACGGCAGCTCGCGGTGGCAGGGCGGAACGCGGTGAACCAGCGCAAGATCGTCAAGCTCACCGAGGATCGTCTGGCGGCGGGCCGCGGGACGGCGTTCGATACTGAGCGCGCGAAATCCGTGCTGTATCTGACGCTCGCGACAACACCGCTGCTCGAATCGCAGATCGCGCTGGACAGAAACCGACTGGCTGTATTGCTCGGGCGTGTTCCGAACACGCTTCCAGCGGCGCTGCTCGACACGGGAGCGCTGTTGCGCCTTCCTGACACTTTGTTCGTCGGGTCTCCCGACCAGCTCGTTCATCGTCGGCCCGACGTGCTGCGCGCGGAGCGACAGCTTGCGGCGCGGTCGTTGTTCGTCGGGGCAGCGCGAGCGGAATATCTGCCGCGCGTAACGCTATCGGCGCGTGCGGGTTACGCAGCGACGGCGGCCGATTCCTTGTTCAAGCGCGGCACTTCCAGGCTGCTGGTCGGACCGGTAGTGAGTTTTCCGCTCTTCGACGTGGGACGAGTGAGAGAGAGGGTGGAGGTCGCGCAGGCCGGACAGGAAGAGGCACAAGACACGTACAACGCGACCGTTCTTCAAGCGCTCGAAGAGAGCGAGGGATCGCTCGTGACGTACGATCGGGCGCACGCGCGTCTTTCGATCCTCGAGAGTGCGGTACGCTCGAGCGCTCGCGCGGCAGATCTGGCGCAACAGCGGTTCGAAGCGGGGCTCACGGATTTCCTCCAGGTGCTCGATGCGGAGCGCACGCTGCTCGACGCAGAAAGCCAGCTTACACAGGGGTACACGTCGGCCGCGACCGCGCTCGTTGCGGTTTACAAGGCGGTCGGAGGGACCTGGCCGATCAGGTGATACGGTAGAACAGAAAAGAACGGGATCCGAGATCTGAGAGGGCTTAGATATCCGTTGTAAGTCACTACGCTCCGACCGCTCTCTGTGGTCCTCCACTATTCGATTGTGGCTGGACCGGTACAGGGTGAGGTCGGAGCGTTTTGACCATTACCTGATATCTATGCTTCTCAGATCTCGGATCCCATTCAGTTTCTGTTTCTCGGATCCCGTTCAGTTTTCTTATCGTCCGTGATCGAGCTGCCCGCGAATCTCGCCTCCAGGAAAATCTCCGGGTCCCGTGTTGACCCCATCGACGCCATCGTTCGTGTGCACGTTGACGTAAGTGAGACCGGCCCGGATCGCGTCGAGTAGCGGCATGTCCACGTTCCCACCGACATTGGCCTTCGGACAGAGGACCCCCGCCGGGTGGAACGTGCCGGATGCCAGCACTCCGTTCTGCGGTCCCGCTCCATTCGGCCCCGGCGCGCCCGTCGGTCCGATGACGGGATAGAGCCACATGCGGATGGGTCCGTTCTGACCCGGACGGCCGCAGTGGATGTGCGACATTATCACGTTGTCGATGTTCGCCGCGATGAGCCGGAAATCGACAGAGCTGCCGTCATCGCTCACCCGGAAGATCGCCTCCCCCTGGGCGCGTGAATCGGCCGGCGTTGCAGTGCTCGGTGGAGTTGGCGTGAACACTTCCTCGGCGCCCGTCATGTGGGTGCCGAGATTGAATGCGCTATTTCCTCCGACCGCGAACAGTGGCGCACGTACCTCGAATGCTGTCGGAGCGGGCTTGTCAGCGGTGCAACCGACGAGAACCGCCGTGATGGCGCCCAACGCTATTTCTCTCCTCGACATGAAACCTCCGGGTCTGAAATCCTCCGCTCGCTGCGATGAGTCGTGCGGCTCGTCGTCGCGTTTGGCTCGTTCGAGCCGACGCGTTCTGCAAAAGGTACGGAATGCCACCGGAGGCGGAAGATCCCAAAACGTTTGAGATAGCGGCGCCCCGTCTGCCTTATCTTCTTGCCTGTCGATGATGCCAATGCCTGACGTTCCCGTACAGCAGTCCAAGGCGACGCGCCGCGAATGGATAGGCCTCGCGGTGATCGCGCTTCCCTGCGTGCTCTACGCGATGGATCTCACGGTGCTGAACCTCGCCGTGCCACGACTCAGCGAAGATCTCAAGCCCACCAGCGCTCAACTGCTGTGGATCCTAGACATCTACGGGTTTCTGGTTGCCGGCTCATTGATCACGATGGGCAACCTGGGCGACCGCATCGGACGACGCCGGCTGCTGCTGATCGGCGCCGCCGCGTTCGGCGTCACCTCGGTGATAGCTGCGTTTTCGACCAGCGCCGAGATGCTGATCGCGGCGCGCGCCCTGCTCGGCGTCGCGGGCGCGACGCTGGCGCCATCGACGCTGTCGCTGATTCGAACCATGTTCCGCGATCCGCGGCAGCGCACGTTCGCCATTGGCGTCTGGGTCAGCAGCTACTCGATCGGTGGCGCGATCGGTCCGCTGCTAGGCGGTGTGGTGCTGGAGTATTTCTGGTGGGGCGCGGTGTTTCTGTTGGGTGTGCCGGTGATGGCGCTGCTCCTCGTGGTCGGGCCGAGGCTATTGCCGGAGTTCCGTGATCCGAATGCCGAGCCAGTTGACATTCTCAGTGCAGTTCTGTCGCTTGCCGGCGTGCTCCTCGTGATTTACGGGCTCAAGCGAATCGCCGAGCACGGCGCTGAGCTGGTGGCAGCGATATCTATCGCCGCGGGCGTGTTGGTCGGCGTAGTCTTTGTGCGCCGACAGCCAAAGCTCGCCCATCCTCTGATTGACCTGCAGCTCTTTCGATCTGGCGCCTTCAGCACGGCTTTGGCGACCTACATGCTCGGCACATTCGCAATATTCGGCGCCTACGTTTTCATCGCGCAATACCTGCAGCTCGTACTCGGACTCTCGCCGCTCAAGGCGGGCCTGTGGTCGCTGCCCTCGTTCAGTGCATTCATCGTCGGATCCATGATCGTTCCGGCGATGGCTCGCCGGATTCCGTCTGCCACGTTAATCGCCGGCGGCCTCCTGATCGCCGCGGTGGGATTTGGGGTGCTCACGCAAATCGACCGGGCGTCTCCACTTGTCGTCATCGTAACCAGCTCCACCATTTACTCGCTGGGTATTTCTCCCGTGATCATCCTCGCGACCGACATCATAGTCGGGAGCGCGCCGGTCGAGCGTGCCGGCGCCGCATCGGCGATTTCCGAGACCAGCTCCGAACTCGGCGGAGCGCTGGGCGTCGCGATCCTTGGCAGTATCGGGACAGCCGTCTATCGGATGAGAATGGGCGCCGCCATGCCCAACGGTGTGCCATTTGACGCGAGGGAAATCGCGCGCGGTACCCTTGGCGGCGCCACCGCGGTAGCCGAGCGATTACCCGGCCAACTCGGCGCCGCGTTGCTGGGGACGGCCCGTGATGCCTTCACCCAGGCGTTCGTGGCGACTGCTGCCGTAAACGCTGCGATCATATTGGCGACAGCCATCGCGGCCACGCTCATGCTGCGGCAACGGGAAAGCGTCCACGCAGGCTGAGATTTTGCCGAACTCTTCTCAGACGGCGAGCGCGTCCCCCGCGGGCGTCCCGCCCAACCTTCAGCCTTTGAGGATACTTCCATGGCGATCCAAGCCTCGCAGGTAAAGACGACGGTGAACGCATCTCCCGCGGCGGTCTGGAAGGCGCTGACCACCGCGAGCACACTCAAGCAGTTCTTCTTCGGCTCCGACATCTCGACCGACTGGCGCGTGGGCAGCCCGATTCGCTTCCGGGGCGCGCGGAAGGGCAAGCCGTACGAGGACAAGGGAAACATTCAGGCGTTCGATGCCGGCAAGCGGCTCGCCTTCACTCACTGGAGCCCGCTCTCGGGGATGGAGGACAAGCCCGAGAATTACCACATCGTGACCTTCGATCTTCGACCCGCTGGCGGTGGCACCGAAGTCGTGCTCACCCAGACGAATCAGAGTGACGCCGAGCCGCTCACAGCGGAGAATCGTCAGGAATACGCGAAGAATTGGACGATGGTGCTCGACGGACTCAAGAAGGCGGTGGAGGGGTCCCTTCCCCGGTCGCCGGCGGCGTCTTCATCCCAACAGTCACGTACGTAACGGTGTCCCAGGCGTTGTGGATGCCGACGAAGAGGAGAATCAGCGTGTACAGCGCAACTCCAAAAAGCGCCGGCACGTGCTGGAAGGTGAGCGCAACAGCGGCGATAAGGAGCGTTGCGTACGCCACCAACGGCAGCACGCAGTGAAAGATCCAGTCTTCCAATTCCGGTTTGTAACCAGTTACGCGTCGCGCTCGCCGCACGACGATCAGGCTGTAGATCACGCCCGCTGCTCCACAGATCCCGATGGCGGCGGAGGCTTGCGAGAGCGCGGGCCACGGCGCGCTGAGGATCGCGGAAACCAGCAATACGGCACAGAAGTGAACGACCGTCGGGGTGCCAAATGTGTCGATCGTGCCCGTATCGGCTCGCGCTGGCGAGTCCGCCACTAGTGCCATCACGACGAACTGCAGCCCCGTGAGCGCGCCAGCAGACGATCCCACGATGATGTAGAAATTTTCCCACTGTGACAGCGTGTCTTGCGCCGGCATGACCAGGGAATATTGACGATTCCGGCCTGTCCCGCGCCAGAGCACGCGTACCTGCGCCCTGGCTCGTAGCGATCGACACCGCGATATTCGCGGCCGCCTGCTATAGTTGTGTGACCTCAATCCAGTCAACAATGAACGCATCCCTGCTTTACAGAATCTCCTCCGGGCTTTTAGTGCTGTTCGCGCTTGGCCATACCATCGGTTTCCGTCGAGTGGATCCCCGCTGGAACGCCGACAGCGTCGTCAACGGAATGCGTAGCGTCAGCTTTCACGTGCTGGGCTTGAATCGCTCGTATTGGGATTTCTTCAGCGGATTCGGATTCTTCGCTTCGGTCTTTCTCGTTTTCGCCGCCATTCTCGCGTGGCAATTAGGATCGATGTCGCGCGAAGCTTTGGCGGCGATTCCCGTTGTCCGCTGGTCGTTTGCCGCGTGCTTCGTCCTGATCGCGGGCCTTACCTGGCGATACTTCTTTATTCCGCCGGGCGTGTTCTCCACGCTGGTGGCGCTCGGACTTGTCGGCGCTGCGTGGCTCGGCAGCTGACGACTGAATCCTGCGCTCGCGTTTGCACCCTCGGTTTCGGAACACTTGACTTGTCGCCCGGCCTCGGGAAGTTTCGAACGACTGCGCGTGTGGTCGTGTCTCCTTTGACGAAATCGAGAGAGTCCTGATGCCCCCTACGTTGGCGCATGGGAAAGTCGCCTACATCGAGATCCCAGCCGTCGACATCCAGCGTTCGGCCGACTTCTACGCCCAGGTGTTCGGGTGGAAGCTCGGGAAGCGCGGCGATGGCAGCACTTCATTCGATGATCCGACGGGCGAGGTGAGGGGCACGTGGGTGGTTGGCCGGTCAGCGACCTCCGCGCCGGGACTCCTCATCTACATCATGGTCGATAACATCGCCGAGGCGCTCGACGCTGTCATTCGCTATGGAGGCGAGGCCCTGCAGCCGATCGACGCGGACGCGCTGGAGTTAATCGGGAGGTTCCGCGATCCCGGAGGAAACGTGATCGGTCTCTACCAGGACCCGTCTCGGTAAGCAATTCAAACTGAACGGGATCCGAGATGTCAGAAGCTTAGATATCAGGTAATGGTAAGAACGCTGCGACGTACCTGAGTGGCGTTATGGTACCGGCAACCTTCTTGTACAGTCGAGAGTCTCTCCACCACCAATTACTCGGCCACGCAGCTGAGCTAAGTCGGTAGAGTCTGATTACGGGCCGGCGTGCGCTGCCGCCCACCAACGGTTGATTGGAACGAGACTGAAGGAGCCGGCGTCGCCGGGCGGCGCAGCAGGCGCCAGGGAAAGAAATAGACCGCGTAGACGACAGCATACACCGCGAAATTCTCCAGCTTCGCGAAGTGGGCGAAGAAAAAGAAGAATATCAACACGTGCATTCGCAGAACATTTCTGTACGGCTCGGAAAACAGGTCGCCCAGTTTGTTGCTGCCGGCGAATGACGCGAGCGATACGTCCCGGCCCAGCGAGAGCGGCTTCCGCAGAAATGCCGCACGGTGCGCGAGAAACGCCGAAGGCAGGAAGGGCCAGTAGCGCCGCGCAACCTCCACATAAGTGGACATCCCCGCGCTCGTTGCGTGCCGCCCTCCGTCAACGGGGTCGAGGGGAAAGAACGAGATCAGGAACTGTGATTGGACGTAGTGGAATCCACCGAAATGTACCGTGAAAAACGCGAGGAAGAATAACACGCCGATCAGCAGCAACGACCAGAAAACCATGAGCATTCTGGGATTCGAATCCACCAGGGCGCGGCCCTTCCATGACGCGCGGACCAGTTCCACCGCCGGCTGTCCGATCATCCACACAATCGTCGAATAGCCGACCACGAAACTCGATAGCCACAAGCTCCACACGAGATCGCCAGCGTTCCAGCGCGTCCACCAGGCGACCGCAAGGCCGACCGCAAACGCCAACGCGTCGGGCCACGACGAAAGCCAGTTATCAAGCGTGTTGTCTGATGCCATCTCGAGTGGGATGGAATTCGGTCGAAGCTTTCCGGCGGAGATACTATCTCCCTCTCGACGCCCCTCCAGCAGCCACGCAACAGGCGTTGCGGGCCGGGCTCGATTCCCGGCGATTAAGGGGCGTCCAGGGTATCAAGCTCGTTACGGCCGAGCTTGGCTTGGCGGACCCTTCGGCGGTAGACTAGATCGTCAGCAACCAAGCGTGGAGGGCGACTATGGCATTGTCTCCTGCAGCGCGCGTCGGAAACATCGGGACGGGAGAGCGGCGCAAGCGGCTTGTCTTCGGAATCGTGGCGTTCGGCGTGGGCGTGGTGATCGCGGTGCTGCTCGTCGTCGCTCGCGCGCCTCTGGTTTGGAGGCTGCCCCTTTTTCTCGTGTTCTATGCCGGCGCGCTTGGCGTTTTTCAGGCGCGCGACAAGACGTGAGTGCGGCTCGCATCGCGCGGTCAGCGCGATATGGACAGCGGCCCGCAACAGATATCCGACGCAGCCGAGTTGCAACAGGTTCAGCGTCAGGCGCGCGCGGTTTACGTCAAGTCAGTCATTACCGCTGCAATTCTTACTGCACTCGCTGTTATTCCGTAGCGTTCAAAACCATGCCTGGAGGCGCCAATGATCGAAGTCGTCCAGGCTGACATCACAACGCTGAACGTGGATGCGATCGTCAACGCGGCCAACTCCTCGCTTGCTGGCGGTGGCGGCGTTGATGGCGCGATTCATCGCGGTGCCGGGCCCGCGCTAGCGGAGGCGGCGATACCATTCGGTCCTTGTGCGACTGGCGACGCGGTGATCACTCCTGGTTTCGGATTGCGAGCTCGTTTCGTGATTCATGCTGTCGGGCCGATCTGGGCTGGCGGCACTCGGGGAGAGCCGGAACTGCTGCGGCGTGCATACAAGCGGTCCTTTCAGATTGCGCGAGATCAAGGAACGATTCGGTCTATCGCTTTCCCCGCGATTTCCACCGGAGTTTATAGCTTCCCGAAGCCGCTGGCCGCCGAAATCGCTCTCGGCGTAATGCAAGCGCATGAGGAAGATTTCGATCGGATCGTGGCTTGCCTCTTCGACGACGAAAACGCCGCGCTCTATGCCAGGATGGCGGTTGTGCTCCGCGAGTGAGAAATCGTCTCGTTGTGATGCTGCTGCTTTTTCCCGTCGCGCATATCGTGGCCCAAAGTCCCGCGCGACTCAATGCCATCGCGCGGGCTCAGGCCGATAGTGGATTCTCCGGCGTAGTGCTGGTGGCAAGAGACACCACGGTCATAATGGAAAAGGCCTACTCGCCGCAAACGGGAAAGCCTCTCAGGGTTTCGAGCCAGTTCAACATCGGCTCGATGACGAAGGGGTTCACCGCCGCGGCGATCCTGAGATTGCGGTCGCAGCATCAACTCGCCTTCAGTGACCCCGTTTCCCGCTTTTTCCCGCACGCTCCCGAGTCAAAGCGGGGGATCACGGTTTTTCATCTCCTTACTCACACCTCAGGGCTGCGGGGTCACTCGGCGGGCACGGGAATCATGCGGCGAGACGGCGCCGTTAACGCGATACTCTCGCAGCCCCTCGAGTATCCACCCGGAACTCATTATCGATACTCGGACGACGACTACCAGCTGCTGGCGGCGATCATCGAGGTAGCTTCGGGCGTCACGTGGGAGGACTACATCAAGCGAGAGCTTCTCGAGCCCGCGCGAATGCGATCTACCAGCTTTCAGGGCGGAGACTGGGGGCACAAGGGCGCGAATGGGATGCGAAGCACCGCGAGAGACATGTGCCGCTGGGTAACCGCGATCCACGAGGCGCGCCTGTTTGGCCGAGCCGAAAGCAGCGAGCTCGAGTCGCCTCTGATGCACGTGAGGAGCGAGCCGCCGTTCGAGATTCACTACGGCTACGGCACCAGGGTGTATATCCGGAACGGGCGAGCTACAGAATTGATGCACTCGGGGAATGGCGACGCGAATCATAACGGGGTCGCGCGCGTTCTTTCGGACGGGACCATCGTCGTGGTGCTGTCCAATGCGGGCCAGCATCGTGGTACGACCTGGGCGTCGTATGTCGCGCAGCGCCTGGTCCCGCGCAGGTAGATCAACTCGGTAAAATGGCAAGCGACGACGAGAGTCACGCGAAGCTCGCTGCGCGATTTCTGCAGAACGCCTGCCCCGACCATCACGTGCGGGGCGGTCCCGCGCACGTGATGGCGCTCCATACCGCCGAACGCCTTCTGAAGCAGCATCCGGAGATTGCGCGCGACAGCTTTTATACGGCGATAGTGTGCGGCGACGTCGCTGAAGTCGAGCGCACCCTGCGGGAACGGCCCGACGCGGCAAAAGAGAGAAGCTCCGGGGACGGCCGCGATCGCGCTGGAGTCGGTGGCTTCGAGGACATCTTCAAGGACGTCGGGCCGATGCACTGGGAGCCCCTCCTTTACCTGTGCTTCACGCGGCTCTTATTCCCGCCGGCGCACGAGAACGCGATCGCGATCGCGAAGCTGCTGCTGGATCACGGCGCGAATCCGAACGCCTACTTCAAGGCTGGCGACAGCCGCTACACGCCGCTGGTCGGAGCGATCGGAGAAGGCGAAGAAAATCGCCCTGCGCATCCACGCCGCGATGCGCTCGTGCAATTGCTGATTGAACGGGGCGCCAATCCGTACGATGGGCAGGTCATCTACAACACGCACTTCCAGGGCGACGTGGAGTGGTACCTGAAAATGGCCTACGCGCACGCCCTGAAAACGGCTCGCAAGGCGGACTGGGCGGATCCAAACTGGCCGATGTTCGACATGGGCGGCTACGGGTGCGGCGCCCGGTTTCTGCTGGGCGGCGCAATCGATAGGAACAATCTCGCGCTCGCGCAATGGATGCTCGAGCACGGCGCAAACCCGAATGCGCCTCCCGCACCAAAACGCAACGCCTATACGGTCGACGCCTCGAGACGACTGTCCAGCAGCACACTCTACGAGGAGGCGATGCGCAAAGGATCGGTCGAGATGACCGAGCTGCTCGCGCGCTACGGAGCGGCGCGCAGCGTCAGGGCGCTCGAAGGCGAGGAAGCGTTCGCGGCCGCTTGTCTGAGACTCGATCGAGAGAAGGCGGAGTCGCTCCTCGCGGGTCACCCGGAATATTTGTCGTCGCCAAGACCGATGCATTTGGCGGCGGCGCGCAATCAGTCGGATGTCGTCGCGCTGCTGCTCGACCTTGGAATGTCTCCGGACATCGAGGACCCCGAAGAAGGCAAGCAGCATCCGCTGCACGTGGCAGCCTACAATGACTCGCTTGGCGTCGCGGAGGTCCTTACCGCGCGGGGAGCGCAGATCGATCCAAGAGAAACCCGCTACGGCATTACGCCGCTCTGGGGCGCGGTGTGGGGGCAGAAGCAGCGCATGATCGAATTCCTGAGCCCTCTCAGCCGGGATGTCTGGGCTCTTGCTTTCCTCGGCAACGTCGGGCGCATGCGCGAAGTGTTGGCCGCCGAACCCAAGCTGGCCAAGTCCAGCGGAGAGGATGAGACACCGCTCATGTGGCTGCCAGACGACGAGGCGCGCGCAAGAGAGATCGCCGAAATGTTTCTCGCTCGAGGGGCCGATCCAACTGTACGCAACAAGCAGGGACAAACGGCGGCCGATCTCGCGAGCAGACGGGGACTTGATGATGTTGCCGCGTTGCTGCGCTCGAAGGAGCTACGCTCGAACCAAGAGTGAGCTGGATATGAAACCACGAGCCAGATTTGCACGCCGCGTCGCGCTGGCGCGGCAGTGATTCAGAACGTGTGGGAGAGAATCGTCTTCAGCACGAGCCTGTCGGATGCTTTGGTCAATCCGAAACCGATGCCTGCTTCCAGGTCGATCAGCTTGCCAGCGTAGTCGGTCACCGCGAAGAGATTGTGCTCCTGGTTCTCGCAACTATCGAGGTGATGCAGCTGGCCGAAATCGGCGTAATGCTCCACCGCCAGCGCGAACGTCTCCGATCGGTTGTACGCCAGGCGCAGACGGCGCGAAATCGAGGCTGGAAAACCCGTCGAACGAGGTGTCGAGGATAGGATTCACGATCAGATCCCAGCGACCCGCTCTAGTCCCACGATCGGTCGAATCTCGCCGCTGTATCGCGACTGATCCCAGTGCAGCGAGTTGAAACTCAGCTCGAAGTTCACGCCGTAGAAGAAACCTCGGGACTCGGCGTGCGGCACTGCAAACAGCGCCCGCAGCTTGACCCCATCGAGCTCGAGCTTTCGGTCGCGCGTGAGTGAGACCGGAAGGTAGGTGCCCGCCTCGAACCAATCGGTCACGCCGTAGGCCCACTCGAAGGCGCCGTTGAGCGAGCCCTGTGGCACGACTCCGCCGGGAAACCCGATGACTGTGCGCCCGTCCGGAGTGTAGTTGGCGTGAACCGTGAGATTGAATTTGCCCGGCGTTTCAACCTCGCTGGTGTAGACCTGGATCTCGTCCGCCTGTGCATGCAGCGGCTGGAACGCCAGCAGCCAGACCAATGTCGTGGGCCACCAGCCCCATCGCCCGCTATTCATCGCCAAAAAATACCGCTGGTGGCAAGTGGCGACCATGCGCCCGCACGATCTCGGGTGCCGTCCTAGTCGGAAGCATCGGCAGCCGGATAAATTGGCTGAAGCGCTATGCCATCAACTCCATTTCATCTCGGTCCCGGCGTGCTCATCAAGGCCGCCGCGCCACGACAATTCTCGATGGCCGCGTATTCGCTCGCGCAGGTCGTGATCGACATCGAGTCGGGTTACTACGTGTTACAGGGCGAATACCCCGTGCATCGCCAGGCGCACACCTTCCTTCTTGGCGGGATGATCGGGCTGCTGTGCGGGCTGATCGTATCCAGGGTCGGCGGCTGGTGGGCGCGACCGCG
>DASWGL010000204.1:0-4477 GCA_036393735.1 Gemmatimonadaceae bacterium
CAGCTGGATGATCGGCATCAGCATGAGCTGCATCACCATGAACCGATCGCGAAAGATCTGAAGGAACTCCTTGCGGAGCAGATACCGAAGCGACTGCATCTCTACTCCATCCGGGGTTTGAAGCTTCGCATCGCCGCCGCGAGAAGAATGAGCGCCATGAATGACAGCACCAACGTCTCACGCCAAAGAATCGTGAGTCCCACTCCTTTCAGCATGATGCCGCGCGCGATCACGATGAACCAGCGCGCCGGAACGATGTAGGTGAAGGGGAGGAGCCAGCTCGGCATGCTGGCAATCGGAAAGATCATCCCCGACAACAGCGCGCTTGGAAGCATTGTCCCAAGCATTGCCCCCAGCATGGCAGCGCGCTGCGACGAGGTGCGCGCCGCTATCAGGACGCCGAGCGCCAGCGACACGAGCGTGTAGAGAACGCTCTCGGCGAGCAGAAGAAGGACGCTCCCGCGAAATGGAACGTGAAAAACCGCCCACGCGGCGAGGAGTGCCGTGAGCACGTTCGCGAACGCCAGCCCCAGATACGGAATGACCTTGCCGACGATTATCTGCTGCGGGCGAAGCGGGGAGACGAGCAGGACTTCCAGGGTCCCCCGCTCCTTTTCCCGCGATAACGATATCGCGGTCATGAGCGCCGAAACGAGAACGAGGACGAGCGCGATCAGGCCGGGGACAAAGAGATTTACGCTCTCGAGCGTCGGGTTGAATCGCATCCGCGTTTCGGTGACGATGCGCACCTGCCCGTTCGCGGCGCTCAGCTCCGCCTGGTACGAAGAGATCACAGCCCTGGTGTAATTGAGATAGGTCGTGCCGGTATTCGGATCAGAAGCATCGACCGCGATCAGCACGCGTGCGGGCTCGGTGCCACGCAGATGGCTGGCGAAGCCGGGGTCGAACACGAGGGCGATGTCGGCCTTGCCCCGCCGGAACAGCGGCTCTATGATGTCGGGAGTCTTGCTGGTCGTGACGATGCGAAAGCGATTGCTGGAGAGAAATCGCGACTGCAGCTCGAGCGTCGCGTGATCCGGCATTGGATCGACGACCACCATGCGGATATCGTGCACGTCGCTCCGGAGTGCGTACCCGAACAGGATGACCTGCACGAGCGGCATCATGAGGAGGATCGTCAGCGTCTGACGATCACGCAGGATGTGGCGCAGCTCCTTCACCACGAATGCACGCAGAGCGTTGCGGTTCACGCTTCCTCTCCCTTGGTCGCCCCGCGGGCGAGCCGCACGAAGACATCGTCGACACTTTCCGCACCGTATTTCTCCTTCAGCTCGGTGGGAGTACCGAGCGCCGCAATCCGTCCCTCCACCATGATCGAGATCCGGTCGCAATACTCTGCCTCATCCATGTAGTGAGTCGTCACGAATACCGTCGTGCCGCGCGCGGCCGCGGTGTAGATCAGCTCCCAGAACTGCCGGCGCGTGATGGGATCGACGCCGCCCGTGGGCTCATCGAGAAACACGATCTTCGGCTCGTGGACCAGGGCGACGGAAAAGGCGAGCTTCTGCTTCCAGCCGAGCGGGAGCCTGGCGACGAGGTCGTCGGCGTTCGAGCTGAGTCCCAGCGTATCGAGCATCGCGGTCGTGCGCTGTGCGATCTGCCCTGGCGTGAGCCCGTAGATTCCGCCGTAGAGGCGGATATTCTCGCGCACCGTTAGATCGCCGTAGAGTGAGAAGCGCTGGCTCATGTAGCCGATGTTGCGGCGGATCTGCTCGCGCTCTGTCCGGATGTCGAACCCCGCGACGTGCGCCACGCCCTCGGTCGGGGCGAGGAGTCCGACGAGCATCTTGATCGCGGTCGTCTTTCCAGCGCCATTGGCGCCCAGAAATCCGAAGACCTCTCCGGCCCTGACGTCAAAGGTGATGTGATCGACAGCGACGAAGGCACCGAATCGACGCGTGAGGTCGCGCGCGTCGATCGCGAAGCCGTTCGCAATTTTCGTCGTTTTCGGTATTTCCGCCAGCTTGGCCGCCGAGGAAGTCACGCTGCAGTCGCGGTCGGTGCGGGCGCGGAGCCCATCAGCTCCATGAAGCTGTCCTCGATCCCCGCGACGATCGGACGCGTCTCTACATTCTTGTGCCCGCGCCGAGTGAGATACTCGCGCACCTCGTTCGCGACGGTTTCTGCTGCAGCATTGGCGCGCCTGTCCGTGTAATGGAGCTCGTCCCCGAACAGATAGACCGCGTGCGCGTGTTCAAATTCGCGGAGCGAGTGAAGCACGTCGAATCGATTCCCTCCGCGCACAGCAATCAAGGGAAGCTCGTAGCGTTTTCCGATCGAGCCCGGCGGATCAATTTCCAGAATCTTTCCGCCATGAATGAGCGCCACACGATCGCACCGCAGGGCTTCGTCCATGTAGGGAGTCGAGACGACGATCGTGAGCCCAGATGCCTTGAGATTCCCGAGCTGATCCCAGAACTCCCGTCGGGAGACAGCATCGACGCCTGTAGTCGGCTCGTCGAGCAACAGGATGTCCGGCCGGTGTACGAGGGCGCACGACAGCGCGAGCTTCTGCTTCATTCCGCCCGACAACGCGTCAGCGCGCCGGTCCCGAAATGGCTCGATCTGGTTGTAGATCGGTGCGATCAGCTCGTATCCCTGCTCGACGGTGGTTCCGAACACCGCCGCGAAAAAATCCAGATTCTCGGCGACGCTAAGGTCGGGATACAGCGCGAATCCGCCCGGCATGTAGCCCACGCGCGAGCGAATCGCCCACAGGTCCTTGACGACGTCGAGTCCGAGGACGGTCGCCGTACCTTTGTCCGGCACCAGGAGTGTCGTGAGGATTCGGAAGAGAGTCGTTTTTCCGGCGCCATCGGGTCCAACGAGCCCGAACAGCTCGCCGTCGCTCACATCGAATGAGATGTCGTCGAGCGCCTTTACCGACGCGTACGACTTGCTCAGCGAGCGAACCTCGACGGCGTTGCTCACGACGGCTGCTTTGCCGGCACCGGGCCGAGGGTGAGGTCGGCCGGCATTCCGATCTTGAGCGCCCCCTTCGGGTTGGGGACGTACACCTTCATTGCGTATACGAGATCGGCGCGCTCGTCCCTCGTCTGCACCGGGGTAGGCGTGAACTCGGCCTTCGTCGATATCCATCTCACTGTTCCGGAGACCGACAGCAGCTTGCCACCGCCCTGATCGACATGAACCTGTACCTGTTGGCCGAGCTTCACGCCCGATAGTTGCTTCTCAGTGATGTATGCCCGCAGGATGAGCGTGTCGACATCGGCGATTTTATAGAGCGGCTCGCCCGATTGAACCACTTCTCCGGTCTTCACGTAAGTCGCGAGCACGGTTCCCGCCTCCGGATTGATCACCTTGCTCTTCGCGATCTGGTCGTTGATCTGTGCCACGCGCGCCCCGCTCGAAGTCGCATCGCGCGACACGCTCTGCTGCTGCGCCTTCGCCGCCCCGATCTGTGCCACCAGCGTCCTGTAGTCGCGCTCGGCCTGATCCCGTTGCTGCACCGTGGCCGCCTTTTCCTCGAACAGGCGCTGCATTCGTTCGTAGTTGCGAAGTGCGATCCCCAGTTGCGCCTGGTAGACCTCGACCTGTTTGCCTGCCTCCACCACGCGCGCAGCTGTCGCCTGCTGCTGCGCGATGAGCTGCGCGCGCTCGAGGGCGAGCTGAGTGGTGTCGACAACTCCCACGATCTCTCCGACCCGGAGCGCAGCTCCTTCGACCGGAGTGAAAGAGGTGAGCTGCCCGCTTGCCTGCGCAGATACCGAGACCTCATCCGCCTCGAAATTGCCGTAGGCGTCGGGATCCTTTGCGCGATGACATGCAACGACGCTCACGAGGAGAACACCGATCGTGATGCGCTGGGAGAAAGTGAACGGGCGCATCAGTGAGCCTCGATGCCCAGCGTGTTGAGGAACCGCGCACGGGCCTGGGCAAGCTCAACGCGGTGCAGGGCGCGGGTGGTGCGCGCGCTAAGAACATCTGTCTGGCGGTCGACATAATCGGCCGACGTCACTACGCCTTCATTGAATCGTGATCGCGTTTCCGCCAGGATGCTCTCACGGAGCGCCACGATCTCGTCGTCATCACGGACGGCGCCATCGAGGCGGTCGATAGTCGCGAGATCCTGCTCTACTCCGCGCCGAAGGTTGTCGGTGAACTGCTGCTCCTCGTGCGCGATGATCTGCCGCTGCAGCGCGAGCACCTCGCGATCGCGTTTTCCCGTGCCCCACGTCCAGGGCGACCACTGGAGCTGAACACCCGTGAGCCAATAGCTGTCGAACTTCGTGCTAAGGGGATTGAGTCCCGGCCGGCCATAACCTGCGCGACCGAACGCCGAGACTCGCGGCAGATCCTGCGCTTTGCGCGCGCGCTCCTGCTGCTCGAGCACTGCGCGGGAGCGCGCGAACTGCTCGTATTCGGGGCGCGCCCGCAGAATTGACAGTGAGTCACGTGCGTGACGGACCTGCGTAGCGAGATCGGTCGCACCGAG
>DASWGL010000205.1:0-1564 GCA_036393735.1 Gemmatimonadaceae bacterium
TCCTGATGGAACGATCAAGTACCAGCACGCAATCGGCCATCCAGTCTTGGATCAGTCAGGTGCACTCAAGGAATTTCTCGGAACGGCGATGGATGTCACAGAACAGGTGCAGGCACGAATCGCGTTGGAGAATGCGTTCGAAGAAATCACACGCCTGAAAGACCGTCTCCACGATGAGAATCTCGCACTGAAAGAAGAGATCGCTCAGGCGTCGATGTTTGAGGAGGTTGTCGGTGCATCCGCGGCTTTGAGAGCTGTGCTGTCTCGGGTCACGAAAGTCGCGCCCACGGACTCGACCGTCCTGCTGACCGGTGAAACGGGAACGGGCAAGGAGCTGATCGCTCGCGCGGTCCACAAGCGGTCGCAGCGGTCCTCGCATCCGTTCGTTAGTGTGAATTGCGCGGCTATTCCCGTATCGTTGATCGCCTCGGAGTTGTTCGGGCACGAGAAGGGCGCATTCACGGGCGCATCAGGGCGTCGCGTCGGTCGATTTGAACTGGCGGCAGACGGCACCATCTTTCTCGACGAGGTTGGCGAACTACCAGCCGAAACGCAGGTGGCTCTCCTACGAGTGCTGCAGGAACGTGAGTTCGAGCGGGTCGGCGGCAATCAACCGATCCGAACCAACGCGCGGGTTGTGGCGGCGACGAATCGCGACCTGGACGCGGCCATCGCAGCGGGCACCTTCCGGAGGGATCTGTTTTACCGGCTCAACGTGTTCCCCATTGAGATTCCCCCGCTGCGGGAACGAAGAGAGGACATCCCGCTGCTGGTTGAGTACTACATTGCGCGTTTCGCGCGGAAAGCTGGAAAGCGCATCCGCGGAATCAGCAAAAACACGCTGGGTCTACTCGTGTCATATCCGTGGCCAGGCAACATTCGCGAGTTGCAGAATGTCGTTGAGCGATCGGTGGTCGTTTGTGAAACAGAGACTTTCTCGGTGGATGAAAGTTGGCTCTCGAGACAACCTCATTCACCGCAGCCAGAAGCCCACCTCGACCTGGGCAAGCTAGTCGTTCAGGAAAGAGAAATCATCGAGGTCGCCTTGCGCGAAAGCTGTGGGCGGGTGCACGGACCATCTGGTGCCGCCGCCAAGCTGGGTATTCCAGGAAGCACTCTGGAATCAAAGATCAAGTCGTTACGAATCAATAAGAACCGCTTCAAAACGTAACCGGCCGTTGGGCTGCTTGCGACTTTCCGCAAAATTGCGAGAAGTCGTCCTCAAGTTCTGAGCGAAAGTCCCCAAAATCAATCAGTTCGAGGTGGAGTCGGAATTGCCATGCATTCCGGCGATTGGCGCGCTTTTGCGGCGATGCCAGCGAAATCCTTCGGAAGGACAGATGCTCAGGATCACCTGGGACACGAACGGGGAGGTCGTCTTCAAAGTGAGCGGTCGATTGGACGCTGAGAACGTGGGCGACCTGAAGGCGCTCTTCAGCTCGGAGGCGAACGGGCGACGGATCGTTCTAAACCTGCTCGAGCTGACCCTCGTGGATCGAGACGCTGTCCGTTTTCTCGAGGGCTGTGAAGCGGACGGCATCGAGCTCCGGAATTGCCCAACATA
>DASWGL010000206.1:0-5637 GCA_036393735.1 Gemmatimonadaceae bacterium
GACGCTGGCGACGACTTCCTTCGCCGCCGCCGCCTTGGTCGATGCTCCGGAGATCACGAGGGCGTCGGCCATTTCCGCGCTCCTCGACTCTAGCATCTCGCCCAGCCGGTAGAGTATCTGTCCGCGGTTGTATGGCGTGCGTTGCGCCCAGTCGGGCCCGGCTTTGGCCGCCGCTTCTACCGCGTTGCGCAAGTCCTTCCGCGTGCACTGCGGAATATTCCCGAGCAGGGCGCCGTGATCCTTCTGAGCGGCGCCACCCTTGTGCGTTGTTTTCTTCTCGATGGGAAACACGCGGCCGCTCTCAGAGCGAATGAACTGGCCTCCGACATAAACCTTGGGGGTCTTGGTGACGGGGATGCGCGCCATGTTAAACGACCTTCCCGTAATCCATTAGACCCTGGCGACCGCCTTCACGTCCGAAGCCGGATTCTTTGTAGCCGCCGAATGGCGACGATGGATCGAACTTGTTGAAGGTATTCGCCCAGACGACGCCCGCCTTGAGCAGCGTGCTCATCTTGAGGATCCGCGATCCCTTGTCGGTCCACACGCCGGCCGAGAGTCCGTACATGGTGTTGTTCGCCTTCTCGACAGCCTCTTCGAGAGTGCGGAAGGTGAGAACGCTCAGCACCGGGCCGAAAATCTCCTCGCGCGCGATGCGGTGGCTTTGCGTGACACCTGTGAACACGGTCGGCTTGTAGTAGTAACCCCTTGTCGGCAGCTGACACGCCGCCGACTGGTACATCTCCGCGCCCGCAGTCACGCCTGAATCGACCAGCTCGCTGATCCTCTCGAGCTGCGCCTTGGAGTTGATCGCGCCGACGTCCGTGTTCTTGTCGAGCGGATTCCCGACGCGAAGAACGTCGATCCGATTCCTCAGCTTCGCGACGAACATCTCGGCGATCGATTCCTGAACGAGAAGTCTGCTCCCCGCGCAGCACACGTGGCCCTGGTTGAAGAAGATGCCATTGACGACGCCTTCCACCGCCTGATCGATTGGCGAATCATCGAAGACTATGTTGGCGGCTTTTCCTCCCAGCTCCAGCGTGACCTTCTTGTCGGTGCCGGCCAGCTGCCGCATGATGATCTTCCCGACTTCGGTCGAGCCGGTGAACGCGATCTTTGCGGCAGTAGGATGCGTGACCACGGCAGATCCGGTCTCGCCCGCGCCGCAAACAATGTTCACGACTCCAGGCGGCAATTCCGCTTCGATCAAAAGCTCAGCGAACTTAAGCGCCGTCACGGAGGTCGTCTCCGCTGGCTTGAGTACGACAGTGTTTCCCATCGCCAATGCCGGCGCGATCTTCCACGCCAGCATGAGAAGGGGGAAATTCCACGGTATCACCTGACCGACGACGCCGAGCGGGACGACTGTTGCGCCAGGCATGGCGTACTCGAGCTTGTCGGCCCAGCCCGCGTGGTAGAAGAAGTGCGCGGCCGTCATCGGCACGTCGAAATCGCGCGATTCCTTGATCGGCTTGCCGCCATCCATCGACTCTGCCACCGCGAATTCGCGGGCGCGATCCTGAATCAGGCGCGCGATCCGGTAGAGATACTTTCCGCGCTCGGTACCGGGTAACCTGCTCCATGGACCGAATGCTTTCTGCGCCGCCTGATAAGCAGCGTCGACGTCGGCCTGGTTCGCGAGCGCGATCTGGGCGAGAACTTCCTCGGTTGCCGGATTGATCGAGTCGAAGTACTTACCCGACTTTGGCGCAACGAACTTGCCGCCGATGAAGAGGTCGTACCTGGGTTTCAGTTTCGGATCGGCGGTCTCGGGCGCCGGATCGTATTCCCACAGATCACCGAAGATCAGCTGCGGAATCGAGCTGGTCCTGGCCGCGGGTCGCGCAACAGCTCTGGGAGTTGTCATGTCAGTAGCTCTCCGCGGCCTCTGTGAAATAATAGGGCGCCTGGTACGCGCCGGTCCTTTCCTTTTCGATCTGACGCAGAAGATCGTTGAGGAGAGAGCTCGCCCCAAATCGGTAGCGCGTCGAGTTGAGCCACGCGTCGCCCAGCGTCTCTTTGACGGCGACAAGGTAGTGGAGCGCCTGCTTTGCGGTTCTGATCCCGCCCGCCGGCTTCATCCCGATCGCAATGCCCGTCGCAAGGTAGAAATCGCGGATCGCTTCGATCATCACCTGCGTGTTGGCGAGCGTGGCGCTGCCGGAAGCCTTGCCCGTACTCGTCTTGAGGAAGTCGCCCGGCCGGATGACCTGCATTGCGAGAAACGAAGCGGCTCTCACGTTGTCGTAGGTATCCAGCTCGCTCACTTCCAGGATGACCTTGAGCTGCGCGTCGCCGCACGCCTCGACCACCGCGCTGATCTCGTCCTGCACGGCATTGAACTCACCGGACAGGAACAATCCGCGGTTAATCACCATGTCGATCTCGTCCGCGCCATCTGAGACAGCGGTGCGCACTTCCTCGAGGCGAAGGGGGAGCGGACTCTGTCCCGATGGGAACGCCGTCGCGACTGATGCAACTTTGATGGCCGTGTCAGCGAGCCAGCGCGCCGCATGTTTGACAAGGAAGGGATAGATGCAGACCGCCGCGACCGGCGGCACCTCCGGATCAGCGCTGGGGCGGCGAGCTTTCTGACAGAGCGAGGCGACCTTGCCCGGGGTGTCCTTACCCTCGAGCGTAGTGAGATCGACCATTGAAACCGCGGTCTTGAGCCCCCACAGCTTCGAGCCCTTCTTGATGCTTCGGGTAGTGAATTTGGCCACTCGCTCTTCGATGCCGACCTGATCTACTGTCCCGATCTCGTCGAAGAGCTTGCTGAAGGTCGTGCGCATTGCGGCAGTGGCGACGGGGGACATGGTCCCTCTAATATCGCGCCGCGAATCCACCATTACAACGCTTCGTTCCCCGTTTCCACTGAAAGCACCCATTACAACGACGCACTGCGAGCGATTACTTTGGCAGCATGGTTGAATCGCGTCCTTACGCCGTTCTGTTCGACCTGGACGGTACGCTGGTCGATTCCATCGCGCTCCTGCTCGCATCGATGAAGCACACGTTTCAGGGCCGGCCGCGGCAGCCGACCGACGCGGAGTGGATCGAGGGGCTCGGGACGCCGCTGCCGAAGCAGCTTACACCGTACGTCGAGTCCGACGAAGATCGTGAGCGTCTCGTCAATCGCTACCGAACTTTTCAGCTCGAGAACCACGACCAGTTGATGGCGCGCTACGAAGGGGTGATCGACGCGTTGGCGCTCCTCTACCAGCGCGGGCATCCCATGGCCGTCGTCACCAGTAAGGGCAACGCGATGATGGAGCGCGGGCTCAAGTTCATCGGCGCTGACGACTATATCGAGGTCGCAATCGGCTACGACTCGGTGCATATCCACAAGCCCGATCCCTTTCCTGTCCGCGCGGCGCTCGAAAAGCTCGATTACAAGGCGGATGAGGCGGTATTCGTGGGAGATTCGCCGCACGACATCAAATCGGGCAACGCGGCCGGTGTTATTACCATTGCCGCGCTGTGGGGGCCGTTCACCCGCTCGGCACTGGAGCCCTACAAACCGACCTACTTCCTCGACGACATCAAGCATCTTCCGGCCATGCTGGACCGAATCGCAACGGAAAATGCGGGGTAATATATTTCGAACGTTGGATCCTTTTAGGAGCTAGTCAAATGGGTGTGTCATATCAGACGGGAACGCTGGTCCGTACCGGCGAAGAGAGAGCTACGCTCGTTCGCCGGACCTACGCACTGGTGCTGGTCAGTGTTCTGGTCACGATGGTGGGCGCTTCGTTCGGACTGTCGCAACCGCAGCTCATGCAGGCAGTAGCCCAGCATCCCTTCATCGCCTTCTTCGCTTCACTGGCGCCTCTGCTCCTGGCCACGCGCCAGAAGGCCGTGTTCCCGATGAACATCGGTCTCGTCCTGCTCTTCAACTTCGTGATGGGAGTGATCATCGCTCCGGCGCTCTACTTCTATGGAAGGACGCAGCCGGGGCTCATTGGTCAGGCGGCGGTGCTGACCGTCGGCGCTTTCGGAATTCTCACGCTGTACGCTTTCGTCAGCCGCCGCGATTTCAGTGCATGGGGCAGCTTCCTGATGGTCGGCCTGTGGGTGCTGATCGGAACGATGCTGTTGAATTTCTTTTTCCAGAACGCGGCGGTTGGCCTTTGGCTCGCGTCGGTGACGGTGCTGCTGTTCAGTGGATTGCTCGTGTTCGACACCTGGCGACTCCGCAATTTTTACGGCCCGGATGAGTACGTGGGCGCCGCCGTCCAGATTTATCTGGACCTGTTGAACATCTTCATGGCCGTGCTTCGGGTCATGGGAAACCGAAGGAACTGAGCCGAAACTGCAACTGAACGGGTGCCAGCCGTCAGTGGCACAGATGCCAGCCTACTAGTTCACGACGCCCTGACTTCACCGCCGCAGTTCCACTCACAGGCAACTGCCTGTGCCCCGAACGCCACCGTGGTAAGTCCGGGCGTAGTGAACCAATCACTCGCAACGGCGCTACTGGCGTCTGGCACCCGTTCAGTTGCCGTTCCCAGCCTGGCACCCGTTCAGTTTGCAGTTCCCAGCCTGGCAACTGTTCTGTCGCAGTTACCCTCTAACTCACTTTTTCCTGCGCGAGGTCTATCTTCTTAGCCATGTCGAGATCCTTCTGCGTGATCCCGCCGGCCGAGTGAGTGCTGAGCGTGCACGTGACCTTCGTGTAGCGGATATCGATGTCGGGGTGATGGTCCGCCGCCTCGGCCGCTTTGGCTACCGCCGACACAAAGCCGATTCCGGCCAGGAAATTCCGGAACTGAAAGGTCTTGGTAATCGCGTCTCCGCGCCGGCTCCAGCCCGTGAGATTGCCGAGTTCTCGCTGGATCGCAATGTCGGATAAACGTTCAGCCATCGATTACTTGCTCCGCGCAGAGTGCCCCGCGAAAAAGATAAGTTCGAGATCATGGCGCGCAATGATAGCCGGCGGCGCGAGTTTGGTGCTCCTCTCCGGTTTGCCGGCACCTGGGGTCGCTCAGGAGTACTCCCCAGGTGATGCGGACAGGGTGGCCGACAGCTACTGGAAGAAATTCGCCATCGGTGCTGGTGTGAGCCTACTCGCGCACGAGAGCGCGCACATTCTCACCTCGCTGGCGCTGGGCTTTCACCCGTACGTCGCGCTCGACCACGGACGGCCTACGGTGTTCTCGGGGATCGACAGCTACAAGTACCCGCATAAGCAGTTTCTTTTTTCCGCGGCCGGACTCACGACGCAGGCGCTCATCGACGAAGCGATTCTCGACATCCCGCACTCCCGCGGTGGAGCGATCGAGCGGGGAATCCTGGCCGGCGGAATCGGTACGACCCTCTTCTACATCACGATCGGCCGCAACGGATCCGTGAGCGACATCAGCTTTATGGCTCGGACCTCGTCGTTATCGAAGACACAGCTCTCGCTCATCTTCGGCGGGTTCTCGGCCATTCACGCGTTACGCATTTCACGTGATCCGGCTTATTCGCATTTCTTCGTTCGGCCGACGGACAACGGGTTGGGAGTCGGGTTCAAGTACTGACCTAGGCAGAGAAACTGCAACTGAACGGGTGCCAGAGGTCGGTAGCATAGATGCCAGTTCGGCAGTTCACTACGCCCTGACTTCACGGGCGCTGGTCGAGCCAGAGACAACC
>DASWGL010000207.1:0-11064 GCA_036393735.1 Gemmatimonadaceae bacterium
CGTTTGTAGCAACCGCGCAACGCTAACGTGGCGTACTGCGCTCAGGCTCGCGCCACAGCAGAAGTACAAGTAAAAGCGCCGCAATGGTTTGCAAGTGCTGGCCAGAAGTATGGGATTTGCTTCGGAGTCCTTTGCATCATCAGCTCGCCGGGCGTGGAAACCGACCCAATACCCGGCAGTTGGGGACTGAGTGGAGCGGTATTGGATCCTTCTCGAGGTAATGCAATGGTTCCAGTAGGTACCGAGGATAGCCCGAGTTCCGAACTCGTGAAGCGACCGGCGGTGCCACGGCGCACGCCCAGAGTCTCGCTCATTGTAGTCCTTCCGGATAATCACGTCGTGTCCCCGGACCGCATGGCCGAAGGACTTCGCGCGCACGGAAATCAGCAGGTCGACGTTTTGGTAGCATGCGCGGGACAACCTACCAACCTCGCCGCTCTGCATCAGAGCGTCGGTGACGCGCAGTTCCTTCTCGCGCCTGCCGGGACCAGCACCGAGGATCTGCGACAGCTCGCTATGCGGCAGGCGCCGGGAGATATAGTCACTCTGCTCAGTGGCACACTCCTTCCCGAATCCTGCGCCGACGCCGAGCTGTTCATGACGAGTTAGTCTCGGGCAGATGTCTCCTCCGCGCTCGCTCTCAGTCATTGTCCCGGTGCGCGATGATTCCGCCACGCTCGCTCGTGCCCTGACTGCGATTCTCGCCAGTGAGCTGCCGCGCGATGACTATGAGCTGATCGTCGTCGATGACGCCAGCACGAACGGGTCGGCAGAGCTCGCCGCGCGATACGCAGATACGGTCGTTCGTCTTACCGGGCGCAGATCCGGCCCGGCATACGCGCGGAATCGCGGCGCCGAGCTGGCACAGGGCGAGGTTCTGGCGTTCGTCGACGCTGACGCAATGGTACGACCTGAGACGTTACCTCGGATGCTAAGAATGCTGTCCGATCATCCGGAGTTCGACGCGGTATCCGCTTCGCACGACCAGGCTGCCGCAGCGCGCAACCTCGCGTCGCAATACTGGAGTCTGGTGCTCCATTTTGGGGAGCAGCGACAGCCTGGCACCAGCGGCGACGTCGCGTCGCCCTGCGCTGCCATCCGACGCAATGCGTTTCTCTCCGCGGGCATGTACGACGAATGGCGGTTCGAGACGGCCCCGTTGGAGGGCATCGAGCTCGGCAAACGCCTGGAGGATGCAGGCCGTTATGTGCTTTCGAGCAGAGACCTCGAGATCGTTGGGTTGAGGAAGTGGAATCTTCGTTCGCTCTGCCGCGAGGTCTGGGATCGAAGCGCGCTCGTCACGAGGTCGCTCGGATACCAACGCACCCAAGCTGGGGTGCCGACCGAGGTTGTGTTCACCCTCAGTCGCACCCTGGCACCGGCTTTTGCGCTGCTGTGTGTAGTTGCGCTCTCGGCGGCGTTCTTGCCGCGCCCGAATGTGCCAGTCAAAACAGCAATCGTTCTGTTGGGTGTGATCGCCCTTAATCTCCCCGTGCACTTGTTCTTCGCGAAGGCGCGCGGGATCCCTTTTGCTATTGCCGTTGCGCCGCTGCACCTCCTCATGCAGGCCATCACTGGTCTCGGGTTGTGCGCCGGCTGGATAATGCGGGATGCCGTTGGCGACCGCGCGCCTGACGCAGCAACACAGGCTTATGCTGAGGTCGGCGTGGAGATTTGGCCACCGGTGCCTCGCGCTACCGGCGGCTGACGCGCTCTACCAGCCGCCTTTACCAAAGAGCACGACCGGCACCGTCTTGGCCATGATCCTCAGATCTTCCCGAACCCCTTGGCGTTGCAGGTACTCCAGATCGTATCGTACTTTTCTGCGAACATCGTCGAGGCTCGTGTCGTAGCTCTGATTGATCTGGGCCCAACCCGTAATGCCGGGTCTCGTCCGCTGGCGCAGGGGGTAGTCGGCGATGTCGTGACGAAGGCGGGAGAATATACTGGGACGCTCCGGCCGCGGACCAACGATGTCCATGTCCCCATTGATCACATTGAAAAGCTGCGGCAGCTCGTCAACGCGCAACTTCCGCATTAAGCCCCCAACTGGCGTGACTCGCGCATCTTCTTTGGTCGCCCACACTGCGCGATTGCCGGGTTCGGCACCGACATACATCGTGCGGAACTTGTAGATCATGAACGGGATGCCTCCAAGATCGCTGTTCCGTCGATCGTACATTTTCGATCCCACCGACGAACGCCGGCGATCGATACCGACGCGTGGCTGCGAGTAGAAGATCGGTCCCGAAGAGGTGAGCTTAACCAGCACAGCGAACACCAGCATCACCGGGCTTGCCAGGACAAGCGCGATAGAAGCGATGATAATGTTCATCGCGCGGTCGATGCCGTTAGCGGGTGATAGGGGCTCTACATGTTTCGCGCCCACATCCTCACGTTCCACTTGCTCGCGCGTTAGCGGAATCGCTTGCTCTATCTCGTTCATGTCGATTTCACGCTGGAGTGGCACCCTAGCGGCGCACTGCGAAGAAGATTGCAGCAAGGCTCGCGCTCATCCCCATCACGGTCGTGATGACCGGGTTGATTAATTGGCGCTGTCGACCCACAACTAGCTCGTCGCCGGCGCTCAAACCGAACTGGTCGAGCGTTAGTCCCCTTGCAACCGCCTGACGCGTCTCGTCAGCGGAGCGATATTGCCGACTTTGGCGCCTTACGACAGTGTGCTCGATGTCCGCCGTGGCTGTTGGGCCGCCGGCAAGCATGATTGCATCCGTAATGGGAACGTCGGACCGAAAAGCGAAATAGCCGGGGCGCACAACCTCGCCAAGCACGGCAATCCGGGTGAGCGGTATGACATCGACCTCCTGCGCCTTCACGTACTTGAGTACTTCCGCCGTAACTAGGTCTTTCAGCTCGGAGCGCAATACTCCGGTCAGCGGTAAGACCGACTTTCCCGGGAGATTGATAAGTCTGCCGGCCTGCACCACCAGGGTGTCGGTTTGCCGGGCCTCAGAAACAATCGTGAGGAGTATCCGGTCTCCAACCTGAAAGTCCCCCTCGCGTAATCGCTGACGGAGCGCCGCCGCCTCAACGGGATTCCGGCTTTGTTCAGCCTGGGTGGCAGCCGCGGCTAGCTCATCACGCGACGTCAGAGGACCAGCAGTGTTCTGGCCAAAAACCGCGCTTGGCATCGAAGCGATCGTGACGCAGGCCGACAAGAGCACTGTGAATCGAATGACACCACCCTGGTGACGCCGCGGCGCGTTGGTTACAGCGCGATGAAAGTCTGGCGAAGGAGGCATCATAGGAGACATGAATAGAAGTCGGACAACGCACGTGGCATGCTAACGCGTCCGCGGTTCGAGAGTCGGCTTAACATGTTGTCTTGTTTATCTTTGCGATGACCGGCGACGCCACTGAGATGGTCTCGTGATGCCCACAGTGTTGCGCCCGCACTACACAGCTTTGCCTGGAGCCACAGTTGATTCGAAGACCAACGCCGCATTCCGGGCTGGGTCAACTCGCCCGTCGACGTCAGGCGTGAGCCACCAGTCCTTTAGGTGTCGCGAGATCCGAGATCGGTTCTGTGTCAACGTCCTGGTACGAATAGTCCGCGCCATAATAGCGGTAGGCAGGTCCGTCGGGAACGGCATTGAGCACCGTGCCAAGGATCCGGACGGGAAGGCGGTCAAGCACCTCGAGTTTCGCCGCCGCGAGTTTCCGATCCGTCACGGCTGGCCTAAGCACAATGAGCATGCTTCCGGCGGCCGCGCCGAGCGCGTAGGCATCGATTCCGGCGGAGAGTGGGGGAGAATCGATTATAACGACGTCGAACTGCAAGCGCATAGCGTGGACGAGACCACTCATCAACTCGGAGACGAGAAGCTCGGGGGCGCGGTTGCGACGAGTACCCCTCGGAATGATAAAGAGATTCTGTGACGCCGTGGAGCGAACGACAGAATCCACCGCTGCGTCGCCCTGGAGATAATCGACGAGCCCGGGAGTTACAGGAACCTCGAACGTTTTGTGCAGTGTTCCGTGCCGCACATCACCATCGATAATGAGCGCGCGACTCCCGGCGCTCGCGAACGCGAGGGCCAGATTGGATGAGACAAGGGATTTTCCGTCGCCCGCCGCCGGACTCGAGACTGTCAGTACGATCGGCGCATTGCCCGGAAAATCGTACAGCAAGGCGAGGCGGAGCGTCCTGAAGGACTCCACCACCTGTGACATCGTCGCGAGCTGGAAGTCGCCGCGACGATTCGGTTTGAACTTGGGCACAGTGGCGGCGATAGTCAGCCCTAAGTCGTGCGTTGCCTGCTCCGGATATCTTAAGCGCGGATCGAGACGGTCTCGAATGAGCGCGATGCCGATAGCGAGACCAATACTGGCAATGACGGCGAGGAACACCAAACGCGGCATCTCGTTCGAGGTAGGAAGCGTGGACGTGACCGCAGTGTCCAGAACGGTGAGATCCGGTACGATCTGCACTTCCGCGAGTAACCCCTCCTCATACCGTGACTTGAGCGAGTTATAGAGATTCTCGCTCGCGACAACGCGACGTGCCAGCCGCATCGCTTCGGTCGTCCGGGCGGGAATCGCCCGCAACTCCTGCGAACCAGCGTCGACGCTGGTGCCCAGCTCCGGCTCGCGTGCCTTCAGAGAATTCAACACGGCGACTGTTATTTGTGGAATCGTCTCCCTTTCGAGAACGCGCACGGCTTCGGCAAGCAGTTTGATGCGCGGGTTGGCATCGGTCAGGTACTGCTGCTCGGTGCGAAGCGTAGCTTGTCGCAACGAGAGCTCCTCGATCGCGTTCCGAAGCTGTGGCGCGTCGTTAAGTATTGTCGGCACCTGAAGGAATGCCTGCGGGTTGATCGGCCCTCCTCTCGCGTCGGCAATCATTCTTTCCAGCGTCGCGCGCTCGCCGCGCAGTTCATTTAGCGCGACTTTTTGCTGGAAATAGTTTGCAATGACCGGGTCACCCTGGGGCAGTCCCGACCCGGTTGGCGGGCCGGCTCCCGAAGGAAGCGTGATCGTGTTCACCCGGAAACGTTCCAGCTGATTTTCCGCATCGCGTAACTCGGCCTCGGCAAGCGCGACCTGCTCACCCAGTATTTTCATGAACTCCAGCAGGCGACTCCTCTTCAAGTCGCCTGAGGAGCCCACCACCTGTGCGGCCCACGCGTTGACCGTACGCGCGGTGCGATCCGGATCCGCGCCGCTGAGAGCTATTTTCAGAAACAGGCCGTCGTCCGGGAGAGTGGGTCGTACCGCACCTACCAGATACACTGAAACACTGCGCGGTGACGCCACACCGAACTCAATAGTCCGACCCGGCCGCAGGAGGAGCTTCTGCGGGAGCCACTTCAGCCCGACCTTCCGACCGATAGAATCGCCAACCGCCCCGCGCTCGACGGCGATGCCTTTTGCGGTGGACAGCACGTAGGCTTGCCCGTGTTCGTCGATTTTGAGTGTGTAGCCTCCAAACACCGCGCTCGGTGCCCACTCCAGCTGGCGGAAGAGAATAGAATCGGCCGCCTGCTTGTAGGTGACGTTGAGCCGGAGCTTCTCGACGATGGGATCGACGACCGCAAAACTTCGAAGCAGCCCTATCCACGCTGTCGGCGGCAGGAACAACTGCTGCTGCCTAATGGGGCCGGCTTGCTGCTGTGCGCCGGTTGGCGTGGTGTTGATCCAGACGGTAGCCTGCGCGTCGTATACTGGTTTAACACGGCGCTCAGCAAGGCCGCCGCCGAGCACTGAACCGGCGATTGCCAATGCGAGGATGAAGAGGGAGTGCCGCTTGATTGCGTCGATGTACCGCGACCATGGAATGGCGTCCGCCTCGGCCGAACCGTTCACCCTTGGGGGTCCGCCGTTCCATTCGGACGCGCCGTTGGAACCAGCATGGTGCGGAGCAATTGCGAAATCAGAAGGCGTAGAGCGGGCGCTCATTCTCAGGCGATTGAGGGATGGAATTCGGGGCGATCCCCGGTCCGGTGCGGCGCCCTAACGCAATTAGTCGCCCATAGCGATTGTCTTCTGCGGCAATGAGTTACGCGAGTTTGGTCAGCCGACGTGTTGCGGTGACGCAACGGTCCAGTGGAGATCCCACACGATCTGTCGCACATTCTCAATCCTGGCAGCTGCCGCTATCTAGTCCAGGCGCACCCCGGTGCTCAGGTGCGCCGACGGAGTTCTGGGGATTGGCGGTATACTGGGCAGCTACGCGGACGGAATATCCGCCAGCGGTGGTATTCCGTGGTCGGCGCGCACTGAAGTATCCGCAAGTTGCTCAGCCACACCAACCGATTCGCTGAAGTCCCGCCGGAAGCCGTGACGCTCGAGCAAACGGTAAAGAGTTGTTCGGTCGACACTCGCAAGCCGCGCCGCGCGAGACATGTTGCCAGACGCCCTCGCAACCAGCCTCGTGACGTAGTTCTTCTCGAAAGTTGCGAGCACTTGTTCCTTCGCCACGTGGTAGGCGTCACTCGACGGCAT
Organism: Gemmatimonadaceae bacterium; assembly: GCA_036393735.1. Lineage (GTDB taxonomy): Bacteria > Gemmatimonadota > Gemmatimonadetes > Gemmatimonadales > Gemmatimonadaceae > UBA4720. Next base: position 6,466 of record DASWGL010000207.1, read on the forward strand.
GATTCCCAGGCCGTTGCTGGGGCCGCCTGGGTCCACCTCCTGATCCAGCGGGAGATGGTGAATCTGAATCTTGGCGCCTGGCTGCGCGAGAATCGTCACGTGCTCGACGAAATTCTGTAGCTCGCGCACGTTGCCCCGCCATGGGCGCGATGACAGAAACTCCAGAGTGTCGTCGCTGAACGATGGAACAACATCCTTGGCCGCCCGGTGCCGTCCCCAGAATACACGGAGGAAGTGGTTCGCCAGCAGGGGGATATCCTCAACCCGCTCGCGCAGTGGCGGAATCGTCACCTGCACGACGTTGAGGCGGTAGTAAAGGTCCTCGCGAAGCTGCTTGCTCCGAATCGCCTCACGAGGATCCCGATTGGTCGCGGAAACGAAACGTACATCGACGACAGCGTCCTCATGCTCGCTGCCGACTCGGCGCACAATTCCATCCTGTAGAACGCGAAGCATCTTGGCCTGAAGCGGCATCGACATCTCGCTCAGCTCGTCGAGGAAGAGCGTACCGCCATCGGCGAGCTCGAGCAGTCCCATCTTCTCGCGATCGGCGCCGGTAAAGGCTCCTTTGCGGTGGCCGAACATTTCGGATTCGAGGAGCTGTTCCGGAATCGCGGCGCAATTGATCGGAACCAACCGCTTTCTGGCGCGACGGCTGTGGTGGTGGATGTACTGGGCTATCACCTCTTTCCCGGTACCCGTCTCGCCAACGATCATGACCGACGCATTCGTCGGCGCAGCTCTCCGAGCGAGCTCGGTTGCATTTTTGAACGCAGTTGAGGTTCCAAGAAGGAGAGTTCCGCCGGTTCCGAGCGCCAGCGCATCCCCCACCGGGGCGTCATGCTCGCGCCTAGTCGTCAGTGCGTGCGCGGCGCGACCAACCAGCAACTGGAGCTGTGTGCCGGAGTATGGCTTCGGGAGGTAATCCCAGGCGCCGATTCGCATGGCCTCGATGCTCGAATCAACGCTGGGGTTTCCAGTCATGAGCACGACGAGTGTGCTGGGCGACGTAGCCATCACGGCCTTGAGCACGTCGATCCCGGAAACCGGCTCCAGATACACGTCGACGAACATGATGTCGAAGCGCGACCGGTGGATCATCTGGATCGCTTCCTCACCGCGGCCAGTGACTTCCACGTTGATCCCCTCGGCGCGGAGCACACTGGCGCATCCTTCACGCAGCGTGCGATCGTCATCGACGATCAGGGCTCGCATTTTTTCGTTGACGGGGGTGTACGACGGAGTCGGATCTGAAGCTGCGCGAAAGTCTTTTCGAACGAGGGCGCTGGTCATTTGATTCCCGTCGATCGGTGCATTGTGGATAAAGTTGCCGCGCGAAGGTACGTGATCGGGCGGACACAACGTTAGCAAACCTGCTGAGTTCGGCAATAGGACGTTTGTCCCCAACAGCAACTGCGGTGGCAAGGCAACAAGTCCGTTAAGCCGCGCTAAAGCCTGCTAACATCTGTAGCTGATGAAGGAGTTCTTCGCGGAGTGCAGATGCAGCGACAGAAGTGTTGCGCCCGTGCAACAAACACCAGGCTGGAGTGATCCCCGCTCAAATGTACAAGATCAGACATCGGGCCTTATCGCCGTCGAGAACGCAGTGACTAAACCACAATGGAGTGCATAAACTACAAAGGAGTGCTGGCTATAGTGGTTGTCCCTCAGCTAGCTTGTTTATCCATCACACCGGCCCAAATATCAGCTCCGTGACCGCTTCCGAACCCGGATTAAAGGAAACCATCCTCCTCGTCGACGACGAGCAATCCGTGCGGGCGATCGTGCTAAAGATTCTGCGCCGAGCGCACTACAACGTCCTCGAGGCGGAGAACGGCGAGGCGGCGCTACGAATCGCGGAGGCTCACAAAGGGAAGATCGATCTGGTGATCACCGACATGTTCATGCCGGGGCTGCGGGGCCGGGAAGTTGTCGAGCGCCTGGCGCCAACGCGGCCCGGACTGCGAGCTCTTTTCATATCGGGGTACGCTGATCAGGATGCGCGGACCGGAGTTCCCGGGGGCGCGAATTTCCTGAACAAGCCGTTCTCGGGTAAGGAGCTGGCGACCGCTGTGGAGAAGGTGCTGAAAGGCCCGGCAATTTCGTAAAACGAGAAACCGCGCGCGATCAGACTGCTACGCCAGCCTTTGCCATCAGCTGCTTCAGTCCTTCGAGGGGAAGCGCCCCCGATTGGCGCGCGACCTCCTTCCCACCTTTGAAGACAATCGTCGTCGGAATGCCGCGGATATTGAAGCCCGACGCAGTTCTGGCTGAATGATCGGTGTTGAGCTTGCCGATGAGCGCTTTTCCCTGAAGGTGCGCGGCAAGGGCGTCAACGGCTGGCGCCATCATCCGGCACGGGCCGCACCAGTCGGCGTAGAAGTCGACAGCGACCGGGACGTCGCTTTCATTGATGGTGCGGGTGAATGTCTCATCGGTAAGAGAGACTGGACGCTCGAGCAGAATTGGCTTGCCGCATTTTCCGCACTTCGGCCCGGAAGTGACTTTGCTAGCGTCGATGCGGTTCCATGTGTTGCAGAATTGGCAGCGCACCGTGAGCTTCTTGGTAGCCTCTTTTGTCTCAGTTTCCATCCGATCCTCAGGAGTCGTTAGGTTCCCGCGATGACCAGCACACAACTGCAAAATTCGCCGCAGGTCGGAGACCTCGCTCCCGATTTTTCCGCGGCTTCTACATCGGGAAATGAAGTATCACTCTCATCGTTCCGCGGAAAGCGAAATGTACTGCTCGCGTTCTTTCCACTCGCATTCACGGGGACCTGCTCAAAGGAGCTGATCTGCTTCACCGAGGACTTCGATCAGTTCGCCGGGAAGGGAGTTGAGATCCTTCCCATCTCCGTCGACTCGACGGCTTCGCTCAAGGAATTCAAGAACAAGCTGCAGATGAAGACCGAGCTCCTGAGCGACTTCAAGCGAGACGTTTCGCGGGCCTACGGAGTCCTTAACGAGGAACGGTTTTACTCCAACCGCGCCTACTTCCTGATAGACATGGAGGGAAGGGTTCGTTGGTCACACGTGGAGCGCAACAACAGCGAGCGAAGAGGTAATTCAGAAATCCTCGCCGCGATCAAACTGCTGAGCTAGGATTTCGGGAGTTACTGCCCTTTAAGTAGGCTTAACTCGATTCCAGTCGGTTTTTGGGGTTGCAGGTAAGTGCCCTATTCGTCCATCTCTAAATAGAACGCAACGCAACTGGGGCGTCGTGGGTCTCAAACCCGACGGCTCCGACGGAGGCTTTCAGTATGGCGCAAAGCTCGAGCAAAAACGCCACCCCCCGCGGGCTCAAAGGATTCTCCATCTTTGAGATCGCCATCGTCCTAGTGATCATCGGTATCCTGGCGGCGATGACGGGCCCTGCCATGTCGCGCATCGTGCGCCACCAGCGGGTGAATCGTGCCGCAATGATAATCGTGTCGGATATTCAAAACGCCTTCGCGGTGGCGGCTCGCCAGCGCGAACCGGTTCGCGTTCAGGCCGACGCGTCCACCCGCAGCTACCAGTTCGTCGATCGCAAGACCGGCGCGGTGCTGCGCATCAGAGCATTCTACGGCGACACCTCGGAGTATCGCCTCTCTTCGCTCGTATTCAATCCGACGACGTTTGACGTTTTCCCGAACGGCGTTTCGTCTTCCCCCGTTACCATCGATCTCGCCAACGGCGATTACGGCAAAAGGATCACCGCCAGCACGGCGGGATTCGTGAGACTCACCCCTCCATAATGAAAATCTCTATGCGCAACTTCGATCGCGCTGCTGCCACCGCCACGACCGTCACGAAGCCCAGAAAGGGCTTCGTGATCGTCGAGGTCATCGTGGCAATGGTGCTTCTTGCAGTCGCCGTCGCTTCGCTCGCCTCGCTCGTGTACTCGGTGTCGCAGAGCTCACTGATCGCGACCGGCAATGCCTACAGAAATGGCGTGCTAATGCAGGAGATCAATCGCCTGGAGGGGATCCCCTACGATTCGATCCCCGTCGGGACAACCACCGTGTCGGAGAGCACTCTACCTTATCCTCACACGCGGGTGGTCACGGTAACCGAGCCAGTTGCCGCCGTGATGAAGACCGTAAAAATAGTGATCACGCCCACGAACCTGAAGTTCAAGCCCGACACCGTAAGCTTCACGCGGACCAAAGCGCGCACGTCAAAGGTTCTCTGCACCGATTGCCCACAAGGGTGAACCCAATGAGACACTATAACGTTCGCCGCGTTCGCCGCGGCTTCACGATCATCGAGCTCCTTGTTGGAATCGTGCTCTTCGCCATCGTCGGCTCGCTTTTCACCAGGCTGCTGACTGTGCAGGGCAGATTCTTCGACCGGCAGGGAATGGGCAACGCGGCTCGTAACGTGTCGCGTGCATCGCTCAACCGTGTCGTGTCCGACTTCCGAATGATCGAGGCCACCGGCGGAGTCGTCGCCGCGACCTCGACTTCGCTCACGCTGCGGATTCCCTTCGCGATCGGCGTCATGTGCGCGAACTCGGGCGCGGGTACGGTACTGAGCCTGCTTCCGGTTGACTCGACCACGTACGCCCAGGCCGTCGCCAACGGCGGCTTCTACGGCTACGCGTGGAGAAACTTCATT
>DASWGL010000208.1:0-3229 GCA_036393735.1 Gemmatimonadaceae bacterium
GAGGCGACTCCAACCAGGAATCCGCTCACGCTCTCACCGCCGCTCACCACTTGGCGCACCTGACGCTCGAGCACCTGCTCCGGCGTGAACTGCTTGAGCTGAAGGTGACTGACTGCGGTGTCGAACAGAACTCTTTCTGGCACCAAGCCGACGATCTCACTCCAGGTCACCGGTGCTCCCTCTGCCTCAGCGCGCATCTTCACGAAATCGAACGCGTGGTGCAGCGGCGTTTTCTCCGTGTCGACGAGATTCATCGACACCTGAGCCTGACCATCCACCACGAGACCTAATCCCTTCACGTACTTGAAGCCGCCGGACGATCCGCGCACGGCCTTGGCGATATCCTTCGCGATCTGAAGGTTGGATGCGGGTCCAAGGTAGACGTTGTAGGCGACGAGAAACGGGCGCGCCCCGATCGCAATCGCTCCGAACGTGGGGTGGATCTTCGCCGGCCCGAAATCAGGGTTGCGCGCCGGGTTCTTGCCCAGCTCTTCTCGCAGCCCCTCGAATTCGCCCCGTCGGACCTCGGCGAGATTCTCTCTCGCGGGCGTCGTAGCCGCGCGCTCGTAAAGATAGACGGGAATCTTCAGCTCGCGTCCGACCCTTTCACCGAGCGTCCGGGCGAGAGCGATGCAATCCTCCATCGTCGATCCCTCAAGCGGGATGAAAGGCACGACGTCGGTGGCGCCGATGCGAGGATGTTCGCCAGTGTGTTTGGAGAGATTGATCCGGTCTGCTGCCGCCTTGATTCCGGCGAACGCGGCATCCACGGCGGTCTCGACTGGCGCGACGAACGTGATCACCGATCGATTGTGGGAGGAATCGGACGACACGTCGAGAACCGAGACACCTTCCACCGCCGCGATAGCGTCGCGGATCGCGTTGATGACTTCAGGACGCCTCCCCTCGGAGAAATTCGGAACACATTCGACGAGCTTCATTCAGTCTTTTCCTTGCTCATGTTGGCACGTTTGACAGTCTGCAGCAGCCAAGCGTGCATGGCCGGATTTCCGGCGACGAAGGATCCGGCGGTGAGCTGCGGCGGATTTCCGTCGATATCGGTGACGATACCTCCCGCTTCCTGCACCATCAGCATTCCTGCGGCAACATCCCACGGCGCCAGAACAAGCTCCCAGAACGCGTCGAATCTGCCGCAGGCAACGTTCGACAGGTCGAGCGCCGCCGACCCCGCTCGGCGAATTCCGGCGGTCCCGCGCATCACCAAACTGAACTGCTGCAGGTACCGTGGCAACTTCTCGAGTGTCTTGAACGGGAATCCGGTTCCGATCAGCGACCTGCCCGGCTCTCTGAGATTGGAGACGTGGATGCGCTTGCCGTCGCGAAATGCGCCGTCGCCGCGTGTCGCCGTGAACTCTTCGCCCCGGGCGACATTCAGCACGACACCCGCGCACAGCACGCCGTTGCGCGCGATCGCGATCGACACGGAATACTCCGGATAGCCGTGCAGAAAGTTGGTGGTGCCATCCAGCGGATCGGCGATTACGACGATTCCTTTGCTTGCGCTCACCGTCGGCGACAGCTCCTCCCCGAGGACGGTTGCATCGGGAAGACGGCGGGCGATGACGCCCCCGATCACCTTCTCGGACGCCTTGTCCACCTCGCTGACGAAATCGGAGTGTCCCTTCGTCTCCCACACCAGCTTCTCGCGCTGAGCGGTGGCGTCTCGAATGACACGCGCTCCGCCGCGAGCCGCTTCCAGCGCGATGTCGAGCAGCTCGGAATCGCCGCTGTCAGTTTGTGAAATTGCTTGCAACTCCTCTCGCTCGCTCTTTAATTTGGCGCAATGTCCCGCATCTTCAGCGGCATTCAGCCCTCAGGCTCCCTGCACATCGGAAACTACCTCGGCGCCGTCAAGAACTGGGTTGAGCTGCAGCACAAATACGAGTCGTTCTACTGCATCGTCGACTACCACGCCATCACGGTTCCCTTCGAGCCCGCCGACCTGCGCGCCCGCACGGCCGACATGGCGTTGTCACTGCTCGCCGCCGGACTGGATCCGTCGAAGTGCACACTGTTCGTGCAGTCGATGGTGCCGGAACATACCGAGCTTGCATGGATATTCAACACTCTCACTCCTCTGGGCGAGCTCGAGCGCCAGACTCAGTTCAAGGAAAAGGCGAGTCGCGAAGAGAGTGTTCCCGCTGGATTACTCAACTATCCGGTACTCCAGGCGGCCGACATTCTTCTGTATCGCGCCGAGCTGGTGCCGGTTGGTGAGGACCAGGTGCAGCACCTCGAGCTGTCGCGCGAGATAGCGCGAAAATGGAACGCGCGGTTCGACGTTCGTGTTCCGGCGGTGAGCCGCGTGTCCGGCGCGAAACCAGCGCGCGCCGCACGTGATACTCCCACGTCCGAACCAGGTGGATTCTTCCCCGAGCCCAAGGCGCTGCTCACTCCCACCCGCCGCGTCATGGGATTGGATGGCCAGGCGAAGATGTCGAAGTCGCTGGGGAACACGGTCGATCTGCTCGAGAATCCGGCGTCGGTCTGGGAGAAGCTAAGACCGGCGGTGACCGATCCGGCACGCGTGAGGCGGACCGATCCTGGCACGCCGGAAGTCTGCAATATCTATCACTTGCACAAGGCGTTCAGTCCGCCCGCGACCGTTGAGCACGTCGCGGTACAGTGCCGGACGGCTGGTTGGGGCTGCATCGATTGCAAGAAGGTTTTGCACGAATCGATGGAGAAGGAGCTCGCTCCCATACGGGGGCGCGCAAAGGAGATCGCCGCAAATCCGAAGAAGATGAAGAACGATCTCGCCGCCGGGGCCGAGCACGCTCGGTCGGAAGCAGGGAAGACGATGAAAGAAGTGAAGCAGAAAATGGGGCTCACCTAGGCGTCTTTTATGGGAGATGCCGACCTCGTTCAGCGCGCGAATAGCCTGCTCTCCGAGCTGTCGCAAAAACCGAGGTTTGCGGGAAGCGCCGAAGAATTCGCGGCGAGAGCGTTGTGCCGGGCCGAGCTCGAGCGCGCCGGATTCGAGTGCCGGGAGCTGCCATTCGAGTACTCTGAGTGGCCCGGGCGATGGGGACCGCCGCTCGCGGCCGCGTTTCAGGCGGCAACAATTCTCGCGGTCGCGCATATGGCGGTTCATCGTGGGCCGCTGGCCGCGCTGGTGGTTGGCGCGGCACTACTGACCGCTCTCATGTTTGCTTCCGGTGACGCGAAGCGACGCTGGACCGCACGGTTTCCGCTGCGCCGCGCGAGA
>DASWGL010000209.1:0-4027 GCA_036393735.1 Gemmatimonadaceae bacterium
TGGTGGGTGGCGGAAGCTATCACGTAGCCCTCTCGCTCGAGTCGCTGAAACGCGGCGCGAACCGGTGTCCGGCTGACTCCAAAGCGCTCGGCGACTTCGGTCTCCACGATCCGCGCCCCTGGGGCAAGCTGTCCGCGGACAATGAGGTTCCGGAGCGAATCGTAGAGTTTGTTCGCCCGCTCAGTGGCGCCGGTGGCCCGTTTCCCCCGCCCCAATGTGGAGCGCGGCTTGGTAGCAGCTCGTCTCTGCACGATGCCGCCAATATAACGCCGCCCGGCGCGACCAACGCCGGCTTCTTTCGTAACCGGCCAATAGCAAACGCTGCTTAGTGCTCAAAGCGTCGCGCGAAAATCTTGTCCCAGGTTGCGAGTGCCGGCTTCGGCTTGAGGTTCGCATCCACGAGACCAAGCGTCGCGAAGAGAGGCAGAATCGCCGGAACAGGCTTCGGGAAAGTCCCAAGGTCCAGATCGGTGAAGGACAGCTGGAAGGCGCCGATTGCCTTCGCCTCGTCGAGAAGCTGGGACTGGCGCGCGATATACCTCGACTGCATTTCCGGCGACGATGAGAAAACGCCCCGCACCGATGCAGACGGCCATCCACCTTCAACCACCATAAGCGGCAGCACTCGTGAGCCCCTGATTCGGGTGTAGTAGTCGAGCGGAATCTGATCGGGATCCTTAAATCCCCCGAGGTACGGATACGATGAGAGGCCGAGGATATTGACGAAGGGGAAATCGCGCAGATCCTGATCGATTCCCACGTACCCACCTTGCGGGCTGAGTTTTCCCCACGCCGTTTCGACCTGTACGCTGATATAGAGAGGGAAAGCGCTCGCAGACCGTAAGCGACGAATGTCGGATGCCATGTCGTTGGTCATCCGGACCACCGCCTCATAAACCGGCCGCGGAGCAATTTGCCGGATCAGGTTTGTCTCGGCGGCAAGCCCCAGATAGTCGGGGTGAAGCGTTTCGACGAGTGCGCGCACGTAATTGCGATACAACCGTTGTACCGCTGGGTCGGTGATGCTCCGATGCGCGGCGACGAGCGCCGGCGCTTCACTTTCGCGAGCCAGACCGTTCGTAACATCAATCGTCACGACCAGCTTCAGATGCTTCGAGCGATAGTAGTGCTCGAGATCAACACCGTCCTTGCGAAGCGCGTCCTCGGGCGACGTTCCTGCGAGCAGGAGCGCCCACGGAACGTCGAGGTGCATGATCGCGGCGTCGGATCGCCTCGTCCAGATCTCCATCGATTGTATCGCCAGCTTGATGTCAGGCTTCGGTGGAATTACCGAAAAGCCCATCAGATAGGAACGCGTCTGGCCCGACGTGTTTTCGGGCTCATACGTGGAGCGCGGGCAAGCGATCGTCACCGCCGCAAAGGAAGCTGTTGCGACCCAGTTACGAGGAATCATTGCTCGTGAATATGTGGCGTAAAGGCCTCGTGGGGACACTCTAAGCGGCCGTTCATCGGGATGATGAACGTTGGCTTGTGTCAGAATGGACTATGACATATGCTGATGATCTGCCTCGCCGGACGCTCCAATGGAATTGATCCCCCAACGTGCTACCGATACCTACCGATCGTCCCCCAAGACGTGGCAGCCAGTTCGACCTGAAGACGCGGGGAAGCTCTCAGATTGCCGATTGCAGCTGCACTATGCGGCGCAGTTCGGAGCCGCGGCCGGGATTTCCTTCCTCGAGCATCGACCGGATGACAGCCACACCAACCTTGAATGGGTGCCGGCTCTTCGAGGGTTATTCTCACGCGTGATTCCGGCGGCGCGGAGATCGTTCCGGATCGGTGCCAGACCATCGAAGCTCGCGTTGATAATAGTCGCCGAGGACAACCAACCGATCGAGGAATACAAGCTCCACGGGCGGACGATCACCGACGCGACTGAATGGATCCGCTCGCAAATCGAGTCCCTCGGTGTAGACCCGGCGCTTTACACCCTGCGACGACATTACGAGATACCCACCCATGATGTCGCGTTCGGAGAGTCGTTCGATGCGAGCGCGCCGCTACTCTTCGAAGAGCTATCGAAGTGGTTCGGAAATGCTGCCGCGCTGCTCGGCTCGGTCGTCCGGAGAACCCGAGGAGCAAGCGAGGTCAGGTGTTGGCCTAGTCACTTCGACATCGGAACGCTCATCAGGCTCACGTCGAATCGCAGCATTGGAATCGGAATGGAGCCAGGCGATGAGTATTACGACGAGCCGTACTTTTACCTCAACATGACTCCGCAGCCCACCGCGTCTCGTGCCCAATCTCGTCCATTGTGGGGAAACGGCACCTGGCACACCAATCGGTGGGTTGGACCGGTTCTCCCCGCATCCCGGTTCGGCGGCGCCTCCGCCCAGGAACGGCAGGTGCGCGAGTTCATCGATTCAGCTACGGCAGCCTGCCGCGGGTTGTTGGCGCAGGACTAGATCGCCGGCGTTCGACTCATTGCCGAGTCGATATGGGGGCGGTTTCAGGCGATGTAGTTGCTGCCTCCGCACCTTCTGTCCGCCTTTGCCACAATCGTGTCCGGCGATGGGCTGGAGCCACGAGTAATTCCACAATCGCCAGGACGCCGTCCACAGCCAGGGCGAGTGCGGCAGCCGGAAGTGCGCCGGAAAGAATCATCCTCGTATCCGCGAGCGCGAGACCCGCGACAATGGGCTCGCCCAGACCTCCAGCTCCGATGAACGCAGCGAGCGTCGCTGCTCCCACCGTGATGACAGCGGCAGTGCGGATCCCGGCCATGATCACTGGCGCCGCAAGCGGAAGCCGTACCCACAGCAGTCGTTGAGTTGGCGTAGTGCCGAGCGCCTCGGCAGCGGCGACTGCGTCGGGATCGGCGTCACGCACTCCCGTATAAGTCCCACGCGCGATCGGATACAAGGCGTACAGCCAGAGCGCCACAAGCGCTGGCACAATGCCGACACCAAGTAATGGAATCATGAACGCGAGCAGAGCAATGCTCGGAATTGTCTGTAGCACTCCGAGTGCGCCGATCGTTGGCTCCGCGATTCGCCGGGTTCGTTCCAGTCCAAGTCCCAACGGGACTGCAACGATCACCGCGGCTAGAAGAGCCAGCGCCACAAGCTCGAGATGCCGCACAGTGAGCGCAGCCAGCGTCGTCCGGCGATCCCATAGATACTTCCAGAATCCCGAGTGCTGAGCTGATGGTATGCCTCGCGCGCCGCGTACGGCGTTACCCCCGACGAGCCCGAGCGCGATCAGCTCATCGCTCGCCACTTTCTTGACATCTTCGCCATCCACTTCCACGCGGCGATTGAGCTGCCGCATTGTCGTCTCATCCAGCCGCCCACTTAGAAGCGCGAGCGCCGCGATTGCGCTGGGCATCTGGCTATCGAGGCGACCTGATACGAGTGCTGCTGCTTCATACGGAGGAAAGAAATGCTTGTCATCGACGAGCGTGACGAGATCGTAGCGGGCAAGAAGCCCATCCGTCGAGTAGCCGTCGATGACATCCACCGCACCCGCTGCGAGCGCCTGGTATTTCACCGCGGAAGCAAGAGGTCTCACAGCGCGAGGCCTCAATCCGTAGACCCGGGACAGGCCGACCAGTCCGTCGCTTCGTCCGATGAAATCGGCGGTGAACCCCGCAGTCAGATGCGGACTCTCACGTGCGAGGTCGCTCAGGGTGCGAAGACGGTAGCGGTTTGCGGCCGACCGCGTCACGGCGATCGCGTAGGTATTCTGGAAGCCGAGTGGCGGGAGCCAGCGCACATGGTACAGATCGGCAAAGCGACGCGCGACGTGTGCGAACACTGCTCGCGGATCGGCCATGATCGAGTCGGGTAGCGTGTCGTGCAGGATCGCGACGAGTCCGGTTCCCGTGTACTCGGGATAGGCATCGATGGCGTCGGTACGGAGCGCACCGAACGCAATCTCCGTGGCGCCAAGCCCTGGCCTGCGCTCCACGCTAAATCCACGCGACTCGAGCAGCTGCGAGAACATCTCCGCCAAGAGATACGATTCGCCGAACGGCTTGGATGCCACGACCACCGGCCGATTC
>DASWGL010000210.1:0-2026 GCA_036393735.1 Gemmatimonadaceae bacterium
CAGCGTCTCTCCAAAACGGGAAGTCGGTGAAATCTTCGGGCGATGGAGACGGAGTAGACGGAGTGCGGTGTTTGACACTCTCCGCGATGCGCCGAGGCCACATTGACCTCCGCGACAGCAAACCGGTACCTTTGACCGCGAAGGAGTCCCAGCCTTTCTTGGCCCGAAAAGGGGACGTGTTTATTGTGCGCGGAAACGGCAGTAAGGCCCTCTGTGGGCAGGCTGGGCTGATGATAGATGATTGCGATCGCTTGATCTTCCCCGATCTTTTCATCCGCGTTCCGCTGCAGCACGAGCGCGTGCTCCCAGAGTTTTTCGTTGCAGTGTGGAATTCACCGAGCACACGTTTGGAAATTGAGGAGAAAGCGAAGACGACTTCAGGCATTTGGAAGATCAACCAAAAACACATTGCGTCGACTGCAGTCCCGATCCCCCTTCTGAAGGATCAACGCCGCCTCATGGCTGAGCTAGACGTGTTGGGCGCGGAGGTGGATCAGCTGAAACTCCTACAATCCGAAACCACCACCGAGTTTGGTGCCCTACTCACTGCGGTCCTCGACCACGCATTCAAAGGACAACCCTGATGATGGCGATATAGCGCTCCTTCGTGACGCCTCACCCCGTCCAGACCGTGACCGCGTGGGTCAAGTCCAGAAAGATCCCTCGGTCCCCTGGATCGAGCGCGGCGCCGAGGAAATCTTCGAGACCGCCACCATCAGGTCAACATAGTCCGTGGTCAACGCCGTGGTGACCGCTCCGCCCCTTCGGTGTGGGCCAGCTCGCTATGCCGCTCCGCGCTCAGCGCGGGTACCGGGCGATGCAGGAGGGCGGCGCGAATGCCGAGGTAGTGCGTGCACGGCTCCGGGTCCGCGCCTGGGGGTATTGGGGTAATGGAGGCACCCGTGAGGATTCCATGAGCTCTGGTGTAGTTGGTCTGTTCAGGTTCGGCCGATCGGATCATATCGACCAGTTTTGCGCCCTTGGCCGACTCTTCATGAAACCGCTACGGCACTTTCGCGAGCTAGAGGGCGACGAGCTTCGCGGCGACCGGGATGAAGCGCTCTGTTGGACATATCCATCTGATCAAGTGCAATTGCAGGTGCAACTCGATGGATCCTTTCACACCATTCCGGGAATTAGCGGTCCGTTCAACTACTCCCGTGATCTCGATCAGACTGTCAACGTGTTCTGCATGTATGCTCTCCAGCGAAGAGATCCACAGTGCCTTGTCGACCCGCGGGTTTGCTCCTTCGGAGACACGTACGCGCTACTGCTGGACGGCGACGAGTTCCTCCGTCGCGTTCAGCAGACTCCGCTGCCGTCAGGCCAGAGGCTCGAGTGGCACCTCGTCGAGTACGTGGATCCGGGACGACACACCGGCCACATGGGTCCCTTTCGGAAATTCACGCGCTTCGACTACCAGAGTGAGTTCCGCATTGCGATGTTTCCCGGCACGGGAGCGGACTTTTGCTTGGACGTCGGAGAACTGTCCGACATAGCGATTACGGGACCGAGCGAGCGGGTGAACAGGCGAATCAGAATCGAATGAAAGCGCCCGGCGCCCACGCTCGCTCAGACGGCGATGCCCTCCTCGAGCGTTCTCGAACGCCGAGACATCACCTCGTTCCGGGTATGACGCCGCGAGCACCAGCCTCGGATCCAGGCGTCACCCGGAAGATCTTCGCCCACCTCGGGCTCGGCGTGCCGTTCTCCCGCAAAGTATTCCCCCGGCACCTTCGAGCAGCACCAACCAGGAGATGTATCCGACAAGGCACGGTGCCGGGATGCCTCCCAGACCGGTGAAGAGCCGAGGAGCCTTCTGTTAGACTGCGAGCTATGCGGGACCAAGAGTCCACATCTCCCCGCTCTGTCCGGGCCGCCATCAACCCCGACCTGCTTGTCTGGGCTCGCGAGACGGCCGGCCTGTCCCCTGACGACGCGGCCAAGAAGATCGGCGTGAAGCCGGCTCGGCTCGCAGAGTGGGAGGAGGGCCGCTTGCGCCCGACCGTCACGCAGCTCAGGAAGG